>JAAYXQ010000232.1 GCA_012515825.1 Fibrobacter sp. | reverse complement strand
TTATTTTCTCTTTCCCTTTTTCGATTCCAGCCATTCGTCAAAGGAGATAGTTCTATCTACATAGCCAGTTGATGTCAATTCAAGAATACGATTTGCTACGGTTTGAGCAAATTCATGGTCTTGAGTGCAGAAAATAACGGGGCCAGCATAAGCTTTTAATCCGTTATTTAAGGCAGTAATCGATTCTAGGTCGAGATGAGATGTTGGTTCATCTAAAAGGAGGGTATTGGCATTTGAAAGCATCATACGACTTAGCATGCAACGAACTTTTTCGCCTCCAGATAAAACTTTTGAAGACTTTAAGGCTTCTTCTCCAGTGAAAAGCATTCTCCCTAAAAACCCTCGAATAAACGTTTCATCTTGTTCTACGCTGTATTGGCGAAGCCAATCCACTAAGGTAAGATCGGTATTGAAAAATTTATCGTTATTGCGAGGGAAATAGTTATAATTAATGGTTGTTCCCCATTTTATGTTGCCTTTCTTTGGCTCTACTTCTCCAGCAATGGTTTCAAAAAAAGCACTCTTTAAGGTGTCAAATTCACCAACGAGAGCTACTTTATCTTGATTGCCTAAAGAAAAGTTTAATCCCTTTAGTTCACCAACTTCTCCTCCGTCAAGAGTAAGATCATTGATTTCAAGAACGATTTTACCTGGTTCTCTTTCCATTTTAAAGTTGACCCAAGGGAATTTTCTACTAGAAGCAGGCATTTCTTCCACAGTCATTTTATCTAATAACTTTTTACGACTAGTGGCTTGCTTTGCTTTAGAGGCGTTAGATGCGAATCGACGGATAAAAGATTTTAATTCTTCAATTTTATCTTCAGCTCTTCGATTTTGATCTTTGCGTTGTTTTTGAGCTAGTTGGCTTGCTTCATACCAAAACTCATAGTTTCCAGCATAGATGTTAATTTTCCCGTAATCAATATCGCAAATGTGGGTACAAACGCGATTTAAGAAGTGTCGATCATGCGAGACCACGATCACTGTATTTTCAAAACGTTCGAGATAATCTTCAAGCCAATTAATGGATTCGACATCTAGATGGTTTGTAGGTTCATCTAGTAATAAGATGTCTGGATTTCCAAATAAGGCTTGTGCTAGAAGAACGCGTATTTTTTGATTACCGTCTAGGTCGGACATTAAGCTTTGGTGGAATTCTTCTGAAATTCCTAGTCCTTTTAAGAGAACGGCGGCATTAGAATCCGCTTCATAACCACCGATTTCACCAAAACGAGTTTCTACTTCCATGGCTTCCATGCCCTGTTCTTCGGTCATTTCTGGAAGGGCGTAAAGTTCATCTCTTTTTTTGGAAAGTTCATAGAGTTCTGTGAAACCCATAAAAACCGTTTCTAATACGGTATTATTTTCATAAGCGAAGTGGTCTTGCTTTAGAACGGCAATGCGTTCTCCAGCATCTTTTGAAATGCCACCTGTATTTGGTTCTAGTTCTCCAGATAAGATTTTTAGAAAGGTAGATTTGCCCGCTCCATTGGCACCAATGACGCCGTAACAATTACCAGATTGAAAAGAAAGATTGACATCTTTGAATAAAATTCGACTGCCATATTGAAGGCTAACTTGAGATACATTAAGCATAGGCCAAACTTAGCAAAATAAAAAGCAAAGAGAAGTGGAATATTCTCTTTGCTTAAGTGAAATCAGTAATAATGATTTAGACAGTCTTCTTTTCTAACTCTCTAGCATTAATG
>JAAYXQ010000231.1 GCA_012515825.1 Fibrobacter sp. | reverse complement strand
GGAATGGTACTGAAGAATCCCCTTATATGATTAATTCTGCAGATGATTTAGTCGCTTTATCAAATGCGGTTTCTCAAGGGGTTACTTATGCAGGGACCTTTTTTAAATTAGGTGGAAATATTTCCTTAAGTGGGCTTTCATGGACTCCAATTGGTGTTTGGGGTGAAGATGATCTTGGTTGGAAAAATAAACCATTTAGAGGTTCTTTTGACGGAGGTGGTTTTACCATTTCCAATCTCACAATGGATAACGCTTCTGCAAATTACGTCGGTCTATTTGGTTTAACAAAACAAGCAGTAATTAAAAATCTGAAGGTAGAAAGCATCAGTTTAAGCGGTAATAGAATAGTAGGTGGTTTAGTAGCGAAGGCAGATTCCACTGTGATTTCAGATTGTGAAGTGTCTGTCTCTCTTATTGGTCAAGAACGTGTAGGTGGTGTAGTTGGGGAAATGATTGCAGGTTCAATCACCAATTCTATTGTAAGTGGCTCCGTTGAAGCGAAGAGTACTGTGGGTGGTCTTGTTGGGGTGATTGCAGGTGGTGCTTCAGTCTCTGGTACTAATAAAGCAACTGTAACTGGAACTCTTCAAAATACGGGCGGTATTTCTGGAACCGTAAGTGGAGGTGTGATTACAGATGCCATCAATCAAGGATTAGTTTCTGGAGTTCTTAATGTAGGCGGTATTGTTGGTAATGTCACTATGGCAGGTCAAGTTTCTTGGACTTCTAATCAAGCGAGCGTCTCTGCTTCAGGAGCAAATTCTTTTGTTGGTGGTGTTGTAGGTGATTTAGCTGCTAAGTCTGTTTTAGAGGCTTCTTACAATATAGGCGAGGTTTCTTCTACGGGGACTTATGCTGCAGGGATTGCTGGTAAAACAACTAGTTCTGAAATTCGTGATGTTTTTAATCATGGGAAAATAACTGCTGCTGATTTTGCTGGTGGTCTTGTAGGACAATGCGGTGAAAATACAATAATCAATAGAGGCTATAATAAAGGCTCTGTGAGTGTAACGAAAAATTCGGCTTCTCTTTTAGCAAAGACTCTTTCCACAACAGAATTCTCAAATCTATACTATGATAATGTTCTTGCCTTGGTCTCTAATTCTGAAGAAGGTGCTGTAACTTCTGCAGAACTAGCCTCTGCCAATATGGCGACGTTATTAAATGCAGGAGAAACAAGTGTTTGGGTATGGAATGCTGGTGAAATGGGTGGCTATCCCTATTTAGCGAAATAAATAACCTTCTTGTTATAAGCCGAAATGAAAAGCGATGATTTCAATCATCGCTTTTCATGTATAAAAAATAAAGTGGTGTAAGCGTTTTACGCGAAAGAATTTTTGAAAAATCCTTAGGATTTTTTATTAAGGGTTTTATTCTTTTCTTTATTTCGAATAATGATAAAGAGAACGATTCCTCCAATGATCATCAAAGAACAAAGGGTTTGCCCGCGACTCATTCCAAAGAGATCTTCTCTCAATAAATGCGCATCTGGCTTTCTGAAAAACTCAATAAAGAAACGAAAAGTGCCGTACCCAATAAGGTATAGTGACATCATTTGATTTTTAAATAAATCTTTTTTGCGAAGGAAGAAGAGTATTGTAAATAATATAAGCCCTTCAAAAAGCATTTCATAAAGTTGCGAAGGGTGGTGAAGTAATCCATCTCTTGCCATAGGAAAAACCATGCCTATAGAGCTTGTAGTGACTTCTCCGTAGAGTTCACCGTTGATGAAATTCCCAAAACGTCCCCAAGAATAACCGAGTGGAACGGCAAGAAAACCTAAGTTTAATGTTGTCCAGAAAGGCATCTTATTCTTTTTGATCCCGATGATTCCAAATAGAATAGCGACAATCAAACCACCGTGATAAGACATGCCTGAGATCCCTGTAAATTGAAACCCTGCATCGGTGATCCGGAATGGTAAAATAATTTCTAAAGGATGACTTAAATAATATCCTGGTTGATAGAAAAAGACGTATCCAAGTCTTGCTCCCACTAAAATACCAGCAATAATCCAAGTGGCAAAACTATCAAATTGTTCTTTATTTATACCTATTTTTTCTTTTTGATTAATTTTCCACATCACAAAATAGCATGTAGCAAAAGCAAATAAGTACATGACCCCATACCAATGAATTGGAAAATTACCTAGTTGTATGGCAATCCCGTCAAATTTTGTCGGAATTAAATTCCACCATGAATAATCCATAATCACCTCTTTTTAGTTTAAATCTAAATATTGTTGCGCCCAATAATTTATTAATAATCCAGCGACTTGTGTGGCTGGTTGAGAACGAATTTCTTTATGAACCTGCATTACCACGATAATAATTCCTTTATCTGATTCTAAACGAGATTTGGCAAATCCAGCAAACCATTCGTAACGCCCTTCTGGATTGGATCCATCTAAAGAACCTGTTTTTCCTCCAATATCAAGTTGTTCTCTATATCTTCGAGCAATAAATCTTGAGGAAAGATTCTTTTTTGCCGTACCATGAGAAACTGTTCGCTTCATTGCTTCTTTTATTCCATAATAGGTGCTTTCAGAAAAAAGAGAATCGAAGACAGGTTTGCTTTTCGTTGGAGCGTATGGAGTAATGTTTGTTGCAGTTGGTATTTCAAGTGGTTTCTGCTTTAAAAGAGCTCTTATTTGTGCGGCAGCAAGTAAAGGAGAAATCGTGGTGCTTTGAGTAAATCCACTTGAAACTTCTGCGATGCCATAACCAGTGTCTGGAATAATCATGCTTGATTGTTCAGGAATGTTATTTTCAAATGGTTGGTTGAAGCCTAATTTTTTAGCAGCCGATTTTATGGATGATGAACCAATATCATAACCCACAATAGCCATGGGTGCGTTATAAGATTTCGCATAGGCATCTTGTAACTCAACTGTATTTCCTTTATAATCTGAAGGAGGCTGAATTTGGAATCTATATAAAGAATGAGCTCTTCCGATTAAAGGAATGGGGGAGTTTAAAGAATATTTTTTGGATTCAAAAGCGGCGGTGAGAGTCACTGTTTTAAATAATGAAGCTGCTGGAAAGGTGGATTGAGAGAGAAAGGTTGGGCTTGTATGAATCGTTCCTTCACTGCGTTGCCCCCATGCAAGAATCTCATTCTCCTGTGCATCTACGATTAAAAAAAGAGCATGATCTGGTTTGTAGATTCTTAAAAGATGATCTATTTTTTTCGCTAAATAAACATCTTTTTGATTTAAAATATGCGTACTATCAATGGGGCTTTCTTCAGGAAGCTTTCCAGTTATAGCAAGATCTGCTTGAGGAACTAAAGGTGAATCAGGTGCATCAGGGAGTGATTCATAATTAGAAGTACTTAAATAAGAATTTGGTGCTTCAGAGCTAAAAAAATAAAATACACAGTGAGTGCACAAAAATATAAAGAATCCAATAAGAAGAATTCGATTAAATAAACGAACTTTATAGGGTAAGGGTTTCATTCGAGAGAACCTTTAATATCTTAACAATAGAGCTTGATTTGCTCTATGGAAAGACTAAAGTTTGAAAATCGTTTTTTTGTAATAATCGAGTTCAGCAATGCTTTCTCGAATATCATTAAGAGCCTGATGCTTTTCTTGTTTTTGAAATTCAGGTAAGTTTGGGAACCAACGAAAGGCGAGCTCTTTTACGGAAGTCACGTCAACACTTCTATAACATAACCAATTGGAAAGTTTAGGCATGTACTTATAAAGAAAACGTCGATCTTGTGTGATAGAGTTTCCACAAAGAAGGTTGCCTTTTTCAATAGTATAAGGCTTGATAAAATCTAATGTTAGTGATTCACAATCAGAAAGAGAGTATTGAGATTTTTTTACTCGTTCTACAAGTCCACTTTGATTGTGGTGTCTCTTATTCCAATCATCCATTCCATTAAGGATATTATCTGGTTGATGAATTGCAAGTACTGGACCTTCGGCTAGAATTTTTAGATGAGGATCAGTAACGATAGTTGCTATTTCTAGGATGACATCACGATCTGGTTCTAGACCAGACATTTCAAGATCAATCCATACAAGATTAGGTGCTGTTTTTGCCATAAAAAAAACTTAGAAAAAAAAAGTGATTT
>JAAYXQ010000230.1 GCA_012515825.1 Fibrobacter sp. | reverse complement strand
CAAAAGAAGATCGTTCTACAATGAACATTCCTTTTGTGTTCCAAAAAGGTGCTGTTGCAGAAGACAAAGTAGAAGCTCTTCAAAAAGAATTTTTAAGCTTCACTTTGGAACGCGGTTTAGAACAACTCAAAGGGCATCGCTCTGTAGGTGGTTTCCGTGCCAGTATTTACAACGCTATGCCTATTGAAGGAGTAGAATCTTTAGTCAATGCCATGGCCGATTTCGAAAAGAAAATACTTGGATAAACTAAGCCTTTCATAAACAAAGCCCCGACTTGATCGGGGCTTTTTATTTGTTATAAAAAAATTATTTAGCAGTGAACTTATTTTACACGGAACTTATTTCGCAGTGAACTTATTTCTCACTGAAAAGTTTTGACATACTCTTTAGTTTTTTTGCTTTTTCTAAGGCGTAACCTTGATAATAATTATAATCATCCATAGTTAATGGTAGGTAACACTCAAAAAATTCTTCCATGTTGGTTTTCATAACCACATCATCAGCAATATAATCAATGTTTTCAATTGTACATGTTGAAGCGGTTAATGGGATTGCATCCATATAAAAACGACATTTTGTACCATCAGCTATTAAAGTCATATCCACTGTACTTTCATCGAATTCAGTAATTGTTATGTTTACCGCTTTTCCATTTAGATATATTAATCCAGAAGTACAACTGGATTTAGTAAAATCTGGAATGACTTCTTTGCCATCATCAGACTCTTCTGAAAACATATTAGCGACCATATAATCAAAAGCGCATACATCAGACACATCTATAGTTCTTGTTACTGAAGTAGGAGTAATATCTAATATTTCACAGAACCCTTCCATTATACATTGTAGATCAGCTATGGTCCAAGTTCCATAGATTGATGAATTCTTTCCTGTATACGCTATTGAACCATATTCATCCTGTAGCAATAAAGAATAATCAGATAATTCGTATTCAAAAGTAACCTTATTCCCTTCTGGGTCATAGCGAACTTCTGTATTAGAAATTTGTTCACAAGAAGGATAGGTTATAGAAATAGTTTGTAACTCTTCATTAATCTCTGGAGGATTACTTGGAATAATAATTGAAGAGCTACTACTTTCTTCATTAATCCCTGAAGAATAAGTTGGATCAGTTGTTGTAGGGTCAGTAGTTGCAGAGCTACTACCACCATTATCACAGCCTATGGCGAGTAAGGCTAAACAAGAAACACCGAGAATCCCATATTTTTTATTCATTTTATTACTCCTTCCTTATTTATATTTTGTTTAAAATAGCTTAATAATAGCAATAACTTATACTTTTATAATAATTATGTTGTTATTTAGCAATTAATTGTAAAAATCTTGAAAAAGCTTTAATGTTTTTGAAACATAAACAATTGTTGTTTCAAATAGCCCTAATTGTCTTCAATACAACGAACTGAATAGGCGTGGTACTAAGCCACTATTCTTGTGCGTCTTTATTTGGGAAAAAGCTAAATAAACTAAGCCTTTCATAAACAAAGCCCCGACTTGATCGGGGCTTTTTATTTGTTATAAAAATAATCTTATTTTGCACTGAAAATTTTTGACATGCTTTTCAATTTTTTTGATTTTTCTAAGATTAGATCACTATTCGATCCATATTCTTCAAAGCCATCCATAAATAAAGGGATGTAACATTGCATAAATTCTATCATGTTGTTTTCCATAAACATGCCATCTTCAATTAATTCAAGGTTTTCAATTGTACATAATGAAGCTGTTAATACCTTATAAACTTTTTTAATGTTAAAATTCAAAAAAGGGATTACGAATCGTCTTGATGAATTAGTATTCAACAAAGCGTTTCAGGCTTTTATTTAGCGATTGAT
>JAAYXQ010000229.1 GCA_012515825.1 Fibrobacter sp. | reverse complement strand
TTGATTTTTTTGTATCTTTGGCTTCGAATACGCGAGAGTGGCGGAATTGGCAGACGCACCAGACTTAGGATCTGGCGCCTTCGGCGTGAGGGTTCGACTCCCTCCTCTCGCATTGTTTTTAGACACGGTATATCGGAGTATACATGACTGTTGCCATTAAAGAAACTAGCGCTGTGTTGCGCACTATAGAAGTATCTATCCCTCAAGAAGAACTTAAACTTCCTTTTGAAAAGAAATTAAAGAAGTATCGTCAAGAAGTGACGCTCAAAGGGTTTCGTCAAGGACAAGTTCCAAAAGCAATGATTCTTTCTCGCTATGGTGAAATGATTCGTCAAGAAACTGTAGATGAAGTGATCAATCAAATTCTTACTGAAGAATTGAAAAAAGCAAATATCAATCCAGTAGGTCGCTTAAAAGTGGAAGATTTTAAGGATGATAAAGAAAATGATATTTCCTTTACCGTCGTTGCTGAAGTGGATCCAGTGATTGATATTCAAGGCTATGCTGACTTAGGCATCAAGGTGCCTGACGTTGTTATTTCTGAAAACGATGTAAAAGCAGAAATGGATCGCTTAAAACAGATGTGGTCTAAGGACGAATCCGTTGATCGTGCTGCTGCAGAGGGCGATGTCGTTGTTGGTAATTATCTTGAAGTGATTATTGATGGCGAAACAAAAGAAATTCCTGAACAACGTGAATTCCGTTCACTTCTTGGTGAATCCGCTTCTCCAGGTTTTGACGAAGGTTTAAAGGGCGCTAAAAAAGGCGAAACAAAAGAAATTAATTTTGTGTATCCAGCAGATCACAAAGATGAAGCATACCGTGGTAAGACAGCTCAATTTAAGGTCGAAATCACTGATGTTCGTGAAGTGGTTCCTCCTACTATGGATGAAGAATTCTTCAAGCAAATTGGTGTTGCAAACGAAGATGAAATGCGTCAAAACATTCAAGAGAGTTTAGCAAACAATAAGAGAAATGCTGTTAAAACAACCGCAGTGAATGAAGCTGTGAATAAATTAATTGAAGCAAATCCTTTTGAAGTACCACATGCACGCGTTGTAGAACTAATTAAATACACGTTAAAACGCCATTCTCAATCTGAAGAAGAAGTGGAGCCTACCGAAGAGCAAATGAATACACTTGCTCCAGAAGCTATTCGTGAAATTAAGAAACACCGTATTCTTGAATTCGTTGCTAATAAGGAAAATTTAAAGGCTACTCAAGCGATGGTCGATGCTCGCTTAAATGAACTAGCTCTTGCTTATCAAGTAGATTTTGAATCATTAAAAGCTCATTTCCGTCAGTCTGGCCGTATCGTCAGCTTACGTGAAGAACTTCGTTTTGAAGCCGCTGCCGATTTCCTAGTTGGGATTCGTCCAGCTGCAGAAGAATCATCTAAATAAAGAGGTCTGCCTGTGGTCATTCCAACCGTAATAGAAAATACTGGTCGTGGAGAACGTGCTTACGATATTTATTCGAGATTATTAAAAGAACGAATCATTTTTTTAGGTACTCCGATTAATGACGAAGTGGCGAATAATGTGATGGCTCAATTGATTTTTTTGGAATACGAAAATCCAGAAAAAGATATTACCATTTATATTAATAGCCCAGGTGGTTATGTCTCTGCGGGTCTTGCTATTTATGATACCATGCAGCATATTCGTCCAAACATTGCGACGATCTGCATTGGAAACAGCATTTCAATGGCTGCGGTGCTTTTAGCGGCGGGAACAAAAGGGAAACGCTATGCTTTACCTCATTCTCGCATCATGCTTCATCAGCCTTCTGGAGCGGCTACAGGCCAGTCTACCGATATTCAAATTCATGCAAAAGAAATTGTTCGTACGCGTGAAACGCTTTCAGAAATCATTGCCACACATACAGGGCGTGATATAAAAGAAGTGAAAGAAAAAACGGACCGCGATTTTTACATGAGTCCAGAAGAGGCTCTTTCCTTCGGTTTAATCGATGAAATTTTTCACCCTCGGCGAGATGAGCTTATTAAGTAATGTATAAAAACGGAAAAAATCATCCACAAGTAGCTTGTAGTTTCTGTGGTAAGCCTGCAGAACAAGTCACGAAATTAATTACTGGCGCAGGCGTTCATATTTGTAACGAATGTGTTGCGATGTGCCATAATATTCTTGAGGAAGAATTTGCTCGTGAAAAGAAAACCTCTATTAATCAAAATCAAAAGCCTTTACCAAGCCCATCAGAAATTAAATCTCATTTAGATGAATTTGTGATTGGGCAAGATCAAGCAAAAATCGCTTTATCCGTTGCTGTTTATAATCATTATAAACGTTTGCGCTATGACAATAATAGAGAAAATGATGTTGAAGTAGAAAAGTCCAATTTGCTTTTAGTTGGCCCAACGGGTTCTGGAAAGACGCTTCTCGCTCAAACACTAGCTCGTTTTCTAGATGTTCCTTTCACCATTGCTGACGCAACCGTTTTAACTGAAGCTGGTTATGTGGGCGAAGATGTTGAAAATATTTTAGTGCGTTTATTACAAGCGGCTGATTATGATGTGGAACGTGCTGAACGAGGAATAGTTTTTGTTGATGAAATAGATAAAATCGCTCGCAAAACCGCGAACCCTTCTATTACTAGAGATGTATCTGGAGAAGGGGTGCAACAAGGGTTGTTGAAAATTCTTGAAGGTACAATCGCTGCAGTCCCTCCAAAAGGGGGGCGCAAGCATCCAGAACAAAGTTTAGTCCATATTAAAACACGTAATATTTTATTTATTTGTGGCGGTGCTTTTGAAACGCTTGATAAAGTGATTGCTCAACGCGTGAATCAAGGCGGTATGGGTTTTGGTGCTCATATTAAAACAGATAAAGAAAATACACTTGGTGAATTGTTTAAGCAGTTAGAACCAGATGATTTGATTCATTATGGCTTAATTCCAGAATTAGTGGGCCGCTTGCCTGTGGCTGTTGCTTTGGAAGAGTTAGATGAACAAGCTCTCTTAAAAATTTTAACTCAACCTAAAAATGCTTTAGTAAAACAATTCAAAAAATTATTTGAATTAGATGGCATTGAACTTGTGTTTACAGATGATGCTTTACAAGAAATTGTTAATGAAGCGCTTGCTCGTAAAACGGGTGCTCGCGGATTGCGTTCTGTTCTAGAAAAAGCTCTTCAAAAAGCAATGTTTGAACTCCCTGGCACAAAGACTAAAAATCTTACGGTCACTGGAGAAATGATTCGTCATGGAATAGAGCCTGCCTCTGAAATAAAGAGCGTAAAGAAAAACAGCTCTTCTGTTAATAAAAAGAAAGTAGCTTAATCGCTTCTTGTAAATTCAAAAAACAGGATGGAGAATAACTTGACGTCCAATAACACCCCTTTTGTAGTTGATTTTACAAAAAAAATACCTCTTTTACCTTTAAGAGATACTCTTCTGTTTCCCTCTACTGCAATGCGCATTCTTGTAGGGCGAGAAGTATCTATACAAGCAATTGATGCGGCTCATAAAAATGATGATGTTGTTGTTC
>JAAYXQ010000228.1 GCA_012515825.1 Fibrobacter sp. | reverse complement strand
CTATTACTTGAATTTTAATTGCAGATCTCCACATAGGACTCTACTAATTCTCCTTCAACACAAGTCATTAGAATAGATTGATCCTTATCAAAAATACGTAACCCCTCATTTTCTACACCACAAGAGATATTAAAGTTTTCAATATTGGTAGTATAGATATTCGCTTGCACATCGTCCACACTTTCAACGCATGAAACAGATGAACTCGAAAAAATAACTTCACTAGAACTACTATTCATAGGAATCTCTGAGCTACTGCTATTTTCTTGTTCAGGCTTGCTATTAGTAGGCGAATTTTCATCACAGGCGATAAAAATCAAAGTAATAGCTAAGCACAATATAATTTTGAAATTCATTTTTTATCCAAAGTAAAGAAGTTTTAAATATCACTAAATATAAATTAAAACGTTTCTTTTACTTCACTAATAGCTTCCAAACTTTTCCTGTTTTTTGGCTTTTTACAATATAGACCCCTGATTCTCTTGGTTTTATTTTTCCAAGTGGCTTTCCCTTCAAATTATAATAAAGGAGATTTGAATTATAATCAAGAACATTGGATACATCTTTATATAATCTTTTATCTCTTTTTATAGAAATGATATTGTCTTCTGAAGGAGGAATATAAGTGGAAGCTCCTTGATAGAAAGTATTTGCAGAAGATGATGGTTCTACCCAACTAGGAACTGCACTTGCTGAAACTTTCTCAAAAAGTCTAAAATCCCCTACTTCATAACTTTGAAATGAGATATGATAATAAGTATTACCGTCTTCAGATACCGTATATAAATAGTCATAAACATAACCATTATCATCAAAAATTCTTAAAAAAGTATTATCTACGGTGTACCAAGAACCTTTAGCAAGAGAGGTAAAAGACGGTGGATCATAAACAAAAAATCGCGTATATTGCTCGTTATCAAAATCAAACCTATACCGATGTGTGCCGCCTGCACCAAGAGCCACATTATCTTGAAGCCAAGCATTATTTGGCCCTTCTATTAAACGAGAATCTCGTCCATCCGTCGGTGGATTTTTCATATCAATGGAATAACCAGCAGGAGCTAATTCTTCTGGTTTTTTGGGATTAGTAATAGAGGGAAGAGTGACTTTAGAAGCTCCTACCACATCTGCGATATTTCGTCTTTGATATCTTCCAGGCATTCCCCCTTCTGGCATCAGCGATAGATTATCACTATCTACTAAATAATAGATATACTTTTTCTGAGCTCCTGAATTAGGAACGATATTAAGAGAAAAGCTGTTTAGCGTATACCACTGCCCTTTTGCATCTTCTGTAACATACGTGTTATTATAAACAGAGGCATAGATCGCCGCATTCTCTTTGATAATCAAAACATTAATGTAATTCTCCATTAATTCGTTCACCCAAGCTTCTCCATCAGCATTGATTAAACGATTATCATAAAACCCTGGCATACCACCTGTAGGAGGTGGTTTTTGAATATCACAAGGATCTAACATTCCTTCTGGACGAGAATCGGTTACAGAAATAGCTAAACGAATGCCAATGGAACCATCTTTACCTTCTATAGAACGAATTTTT
>JAAYXQ010000002.1 GCA_012515825.1 Fibrobacter sp. | reverse complement strand
GCTGATACTTCTGCTAAAGCTGAAGCTACCCCTGCTAAAGCTTTACCTGCTGCTGATTCTAATGCACAAGCCGCAACAGCTCCTGCTAAAGAAAATGTAGTAGCTGATACTTCTGCTAAAGCTGAAGTTACTCCTGCTAAAGCTGAACCGGCTGTATCTGCTACAGAAAAGACTGCAGCTACTCCTACTAAGAATAAGAAAAAAGTAAAAAAAGCTAAAAAAGTAAAAGCTAAAAAAGCTCCGCTTATTACCGCTGGTGCTTTCAAGTTTGATATGAATTCAGATTTCGAAATTCAAGCTGGTAAAGTTCTATGGGCTTCCGAAGACGATAAAAATAAGTATAACATGGAAGAATGGTTTGGTCGTGCTAATCTAGCGTTCTTTACACAATCAGAAAACTTTGATGGAAAAGTTTCTATGTCTGTATATCCAGGCGATCTTATCGACAAAAAAACCGTCGTTGCTAATTCAGACACGACTCCTAAAGAAACAGAAATGCGCGAGGTCATAGAGCTCAATGAAGCATGGGCATGGCAACGCACTAAATACCTTAATTTTAAATTAGGTCGTTGGGAAAATACAGATAAAAATGGTGATTATTTCGGTGGATACGTTGATGGCTATTTAAATGGATTCAAATCTACTTTTGACCCAGAAAACATGATTCAATTTGGTTTTACACCAACAGAAAATCTCTCTGTAGATTTGGCATTAATTAGCACTGGTCCTTATTTGAATACAGGTGATCTTCGTATTGTAGCACATTTCAGCCAATTGTCTTCTATTGAAGCACTCAATATTGATCTTGCTTTACGTACTAATATTTTCGATAAAGTATACGATCATGAAAGTGATGTTCGTACCAATATTTCGGTAAAAGTAAATATTCCTCTCCTCGAAGATAAGTTATTCTTATTTGGTGAAGTGGCAATGCTTGGCTTAGGTGGAGATTCCACTGAACTTTACATTGATAACAATGGTATTGTTAAAGAAAGAGATGTTGTTGTAGATTGGAAAATGCCTATAACTGGTGGTCTTATGCTTAAAAACACTGTTGTTGACAGAATCATTCTTGAAGCAGAATATATTGCCGATCGTTCTGAATCAGAATATCATAGCAACTCAAAGCATATTAAAGATGTTCTTGGCGCATTTTATATTGAAAAAGATCTTACCAGTCGATTCACTTTATCTGCAGGCGTTCATAACCACGGCAGTTCAAAAGACTGGGTAATCAATGGTAATTTGATTGGTCGTATTAACTAATCTTTAATAAAACAATACAATATTCTTTTTTCAAAAAAAGCTTCCTTCTACAGGAAGCTTTTTCTTTTTCTATATTTGAGTCATGAAAAATTTTTATATCACTACCCCAATTTATTACGTTAATGACGCCCCTCATATTGGGCACTCTTATACTACTGTTTTAGCCGATATCTTAACTCGTTTTCATAAGCTAATTGGTTATCAAACCTTTTTTCTAACTGGTACAGATGAACATGGTCAAAAAGTACAACAAGCTGCCGCAAAAAGACAAGTAGATCCTCAAATTCATGTTGATGAGTATAACCAACGTTTTAAAAAACTTTGGGAGAAAATGAATATTGAGTATAATTATTTTATCCGTACCACAGATGCTGATCATAAAGAATTTGTCGCTGAATGCTTACAAAAGCTATGGGATAAAGGGGAAATATACTCCAAAGAATACGAAGGTTGGTATTCTGTCGGTGAAGAACGCTTTTTTAGTGAAGAAGAACTAGTCGATGGCAAAGACCCCATCAGTGGACGACCTGTAGAATGGTTAAAAGAAAAAAATTATTTCTTCAAAATGGGAATGTACCAACAAAAATTGATTACTCATCTTGAAGAAAATCCTGATTGGATTCTTCCTGATTATCGTAGAAACGAAATTTTAGGGTTCTTAAAACAACCTCTTAATGATCTTTGCATTAGCCGCCCTAAATCTCGTTTAAGCTGGGGAATTCCCCTTCCATTTGATGACGAATACGTCACCTATGTTTGGTTTGATGCTCTAATCAACTATGTTAGTGGCGTTAGAAATAGAGCTTATGAGAATGGAGAGCCTATTTGGCCAGCTTCTTATCACTTAATAGGTAAAGATATTCTCACAACACATTGCGTCTACTGGCCAACCATGCTTATGGCTCTTGAAATCCCTTTACCAAAGCATGTTTTAGCACATGGATGGTGGTTGACTGGTGGCTCAAAAATGAGTAAATCCAGCGGCACAGGTGTAAATCCAATGGATTACATGGAACAATTTGGAGTCGATGCATTTCGCTATTTTCTTGCAAGAGAAATGGTTGTAGGCCAAGATTGTACTTTTAGTGATGATGCTTTTAAGCGTCGAATTAACAGTGATTTAGCAAACGATTTAGGCAATGTCTTAAACCGAGTCCATCGTTTAGTTCTAACAAACTTTGAAGGCAAGCTTCCAAAGGCAACTCAAATAGATGCACCTGCTCAAGAATTAATCACTCTTGCGAATCAAGTTAGAGAACAAGTTTTTTCAGGGATTACTCAAGTCAAGTTGTCTCAAGTGATTGAAGATATTATGAGTCTTGTTCGAGGAATCAATCGCTATCTGGAAATTAAAGCTCCATGGAAACTAGCAAAAGACCCATCTGCAAAAGACGAACTCGCCTCTGTTCTATTTACTGCAGCCGAAGCCGTTCGTTTATCTTTATGCTTTTTATGGCCTGTTATGCCTACTAAAACTATGGAAGGCTTAGCCATGCTCGGGACTACTTGTGAAGGTGAAAAAGATCTTCATTGGGGTAAATTCCAGGGTGGAGAATCCTTTGGAGAAGGAGCTCCATTATTTCCAAGAATTGAAGTGGAAAAAGCACCTCCTCCCCCAGCAAAAACAAAAGAACAAAATAAACCAGTACTTGCAACAGATGTGCCTTCCTTATTAGATCTTAGATGCGCCAAAATCATTTCTGTAGAAGATCATTCCGATGCAGAAAGTCTTTACGTCTTGAAAGTCGATGCAGGCGAAAGTGAAGTTCGGACGATTTGTTCTGGGCTTAAAAAGAGTTATACTCCAGAAGAGCTCAAAGACCGTCTTATTTTACTTTTTGCCAATTTAAAGCCAGCTCCTCTTCGCGGGATTATGAGCATGGGAATGCTTCTTGCTGGAGATGGTGAAGAAGGGAAAGCCGTTCTAGTGGATCCACCAGCAAATACTCCAATTGGCACTAGAGCTTTATTTAAGGGAATTATTCCTTCTGAAAGCAGAGAATTAAAAATAAAAGACTTCGACAAAATATCTCTTTACGTTAAAGACAAGACTATTTTCTGTAACGATAATCGTCTTGAATTTAATGGGACACCCGTTTCTTGCGATGTCAAAGACGAAGCCTCAGTTCACTAGAATCTGAATTCAATATCATTATTTTCGAGCAAAAAAATTATTTTTTTTGCTCTTTTTTTTTGAATCTGTATTTGAAAGCAGAAAAAAAACGAAGCTAGTTCTCTTAATCCATTCTATTTTGTCTTTCGCCAACCAATTTTTAGAAAAACTCTATTGATTTTTTCATTGGGCTATTTTTTTTCGAAATATGGTTTTCATAAAATCAATTTGTTAATTTGTGCTTATGAAAACAATTATATGTAATATTAAAACAAACGTATTTAATTACATTAGAACCTTAAATTGGAAAATGCTTTTAATTTTAGGCGTTTTTTGTATTGTTTTAGCGGTTCTAAACAATATTTTCGTAGATGAATCTAAATCTGTAGAATGGATAGGTTCTCAACCTGTTTTAGAAGTACCGGAGTAACTATGATTATAGCCATTATTTCTTTATCTATAGCAACGCTACTCACTGCCTTTGGTGTCGCCGAAATTTCTTTTCCAGAAACTTTCTTAACCATTACAGACAAAGACTGGTTATTAGAAATATTCCCTACTGCGTGGAAATATAGTGTTCACATAGGCGTATTTTCCATAGTCATTGCAGCACTTTTGATCATTCCTGCTTGGAAATCAGATCGAGCGTTTTCTGAAAAAGCTCTTGAAACCTTATTAAGACTAGGTTTAGGTGGTATGTTTATCGCAGCAAGTATCTTTAAAATTCAAGATCCACTTGCATTTGCTACGTTAGTCGCTCAATACCAATTTTTACCAGAATTCATCACTAACTTTTTTGCACTAGCTTATCCACAATTTGAGCTTTGGTTTGGGCTTGCGCTAATATTTACGCCTTATACAAGAGAATCTGCTTTAGTCATTTTCTTAATGTTCATTTCTTTTATTATTGCTCTTTCTTGGGCATTATTTCACGACCTTGGAATTACGTGCGGTTGCTTCCAAATCGAAGGGGCTCAAGATAAAAGCGAAACTTGGACTTCTTTAATTCGAGATTTAGTTTTAATCGGCCCCAATTTCTGGTTAATGCTCAGAAAAAACAAGAGCTTAATTCGTCTTTGGCGCGAAAAGTAAGATTCATTTATACTACTTTCAAAAAAAAACAGACCTTTTAAAAGGTCTGTTTTTTTAATGAATCAAAATTAATATTAAATAAATTAGCCACGAATTTGCGCGTTAGAATTTTTCTCGTAATCAAATAAACGACGTAGAGATTCTAACTTAGCAGGTTCACGCTCTTCTAGAAGCCTTAAAGGCGTCATGGCAATGGCCACTAAAATAGCATCTGGGTAATTATTAACTCGTTTGATAAACTCACTAGCAGAAACACCTTCTGTGTAAAAATCAACGACAAAAGTATCCCATTCCTCGGAGTCTAATAAAGCAAGAGCCTCTATTTCGGTTTTAACACCTTTCACATAAGCACCCACTAATAAATCAGAAAGCACCTCAACAGTGATACCACAACGTTCATCGTCTTCTTCCCAAACTAAAACACGGCGATCGCTATAATCACGAACCGCAGTTGTTTGATCCACAGCAGGAACTTCTTCAATGTTTTCTTCTTCATCTATAAGAAGAGGTTCATCAAAATCATCCATATCATTATCTATAGGTTTTGTCATAATGCTCTCAAATATAACAACTTATATATTTCCGTCTAACCAGTTTTGCAAAATAATAGCCGCTGCAGCTCTATCTACAATTCCTTTATCTTTTTTTTTCTTTCGACTCATATAAGAAGTTTGCTGTAAAGCTTGTACGCTCGAATACGACTCATCTTGAGTAAAAATGGACTTTTCAGGGAAATGTTCCTTTAATTCTTCTATAAAAGCCTCTACTACAATATTCTTACCATCTTTTCGACCATCTGGATGAAAAGGCATTCCTACAACAAAACTGTCAATTTTTTCATTTGTTACAATTTCAGCAAGTCTAGACCAAAGATCCTGTATTTGCCTATCAATTGTTTCTCTTGGAAAGGCAAAACGTAGTTCTGAGTCGCCAACAGCGAGTCCTACACGCCTTTCACCGAAATCAATACATAAATATTTCATAGAAACAAATATAAAATTGCAAAATAGTTTTGTTATTTCTAAATTTCGCGCGGCTATAGATTTTACTTAGCTCTTTTATCAAAAGCGAATTATGGATACATCAAAAATCAGAAATATAGCGATCATCGCTCACGTAGACCACGGTAAAACTACTTTGGTTGACCAACTCCTAAAACAATGTGGCTCTTTTCATGAAAATGAAGAAGTCGAAGAACGCGTTATGGACTCCGACAATCTGGAAAGAGAACGCGGTATTACCATCTTATCAAAAAACGCACACGTCAATTACAAAGGTTATAGCGTTAATATTGTGGATACACCAGGGCATGCTGATTTTGGTGGTCAAGTAGAACGGGTGTTAGGTACTGTAGACGGAGTGCTTCTTGTTGTCGATGCCTTTGAAGGGCCAATGGCACAAACTCGTTTCGTTACACAGAAAGCATTAGAATTAGGTTTGATTCCTATTATTGTTGTTAATAAAATTGACCGTGATGGATGTAATCCTCATTCTGCTTTAAATAAAGTTTTTGACCTCTTCTGCGAATTAGATGCAAACGAGGAACAGCTTGATTTTGCACATGTCTTCGGCAGTGGACGTAAAGGCATTTGTCGTCGTGAACTTAGTGATCCAGATGGCGACTTTAGAATTTTGATGGATCTCATTTTAGAGCGCATTCCTGGGCCTAAAGGGGATCCTAATGCAGCTCCCCTATTACAAATTGCCTCTTTAGAATACTCTGGCTTTTTAGGTCGCTTAGCTGTTGGTCGCGTAAAAGAAGGTACTTTCAAACCTAATTTAACAGTATCACAGTCTTTAGAAGATGGTACTTTCCGAAATATTCGAATTCAAAAAATCCTTCGGTATGAAGGAGTTACCCCAAAACCAATTGAAGAAGCTGGCCCAGGAGATATCATCCTCATTGCGGGGTTAGATAAATTTGATATTGGAGATACCCTTTCTTCAGTCGCAAATCCAGTACATTTACCACGTATTCATATAGATCCTCCAACGATTTCTATGCTTTTCACCGTGAATACCTCTCCTCTAGTAGGAAAATACGGTGGTAAGTTTTTAACAGGAAATCACTTGTTGGAACGCTTAGAAAGAGCTCATATGTCAGACCCAGCGCTTTTAGTTGAAAAAGTAGATGGTGCTAGCACATTTAAGGTTTCTGGTCGTGGCATTCTTCACTTAACGATTCTTGTTGAAAATATGCGTCGTGAAGGATATGAATTTACCATTGGTAGTCCACAGGTTATTTTCCAAAAAGATTCCACAGGAAAATTACTTGAACCAGTAGAATCTTTTAAGGTAGAATTACCATCTGAATATAGTGGTGCTGTTATTGAAGAATTAGGCAAACGCAAAGGCGAAATGCAAAACATGCTTCAAGATGAGAATAATCGTGTTTTCTTAGAATATACTATTCCAAGCCGTGGTCTTATTGGTCTTCGCCCTATTCTTCTATCTCTATCTAAAGGTTATGCGGTTTCTCAGTCTATCTTCTTAGAATATCAATCTTTTAAAGGTGACATTCCCGCTCGAACCAATGGCGTCATGATAGCTAAAGATGCTGGAGACGCAGCAAGCTATGCATTATCTAAGCTAGAAGACCGTGGATACATGATTATTCCTCCAGGAGCAGAAGTGTATCCAGGTATGATTGTTGGCGAACATAACCGCAATGTGGATATTATTGTTAACGTCACTAAAGGAAAGCATCTCACCAACATGCGTGCTTCTGGCTCTGATGATAATATTCAATTGACTCCTTATCGCCGACTCACTCTAGAAGAATGCGTTACTTTTATCAATGATGATGAATGTATTGAAGTGACACCTGAAATACTTCGTATTCGTAAAGCCACTTTAGATCCACATAAACGTAAACAAGAATCTAAAGTACAAACAGAAGAAGAATAAGATTAGACTCTTCCTAAAAGGCCTTCTCCGCCTCTTAGGAAGAGATCCATGTAATTCTTGGCTATTTGGCAAGATTCCACTAAAGAATAACCTAAGGCTAAATTGGCTAAAATCGCTGCTGATAAAGTACAGCCTGTACCATGTTTACCTTTGCCAGATAATCGTTTTGAAGAAAATTTAATTTGTTGATCTTCATACCATAATGTATCTGTGGAAAAATCTCCCTTTTGATGCCCTCCTTTTAATAGAACGGCAAAATCAGATCCAATTTTCACTTCATTTCGAGAGGCGGCAAGACCAAGCCCAAGATACGTAAACTCTTTTTGATTGGGCGTAATCAGATTAATTTGATTTAACCAAGGAATAAAAGAATCCATATCTTGAGGAGTAAAGAATTTATAGCCCGCTGTAGCTGAAATGATAGGATCCCAGATAATGAATGCATTAGGAGAGTATTCTCGAATATAGAGAACAACGTTTTTTAGAATTTCAGCAGAGGGAATTAGCCCTATTTTAACAAAATCAAAACTACGTTTACGGTATAGAGCATTTAATTGAGCTAAAATGGAAATCCATGGTAGAAAACCTGGAGCGATAAAATCGGATTCATTTTGAATAGTATTTGCTGTACAGACAGCCTGCCCATAGACTCCAAAAGAATCAAAAGCTTTTATATCGGCGAGAATCCCTGCTCCGCCAGAACCATCAAAACCCGCCACGGTTAAAGCAAAAGGCATTTTATTTTCTGTTTCCACAAAAAATAAGATAGTATTATTTTTTATGTAATAAAACTATTATTTTGATTGAAAAACATCAATCCAAGCTTGGAGAGGGTCTGCATAATTCCAAATTCCGCCCAATAATGCAGCTCCAGAGAACCCCATTTGTTCTAAATCCTCTAAATTATCTTTATCAACACCACCTAAAGCGTAAATAGGAAGACTATTATTTTGAGCAAAAGTGAAAAGAAATGACTTTATTTCTCCTACAGAAAAAGCGGCTTTATAACCAATTTTTGAAATAGAATCGTAAATTGGACTTAAAAAGGCATAATCCAAATAAGAAGGCAAATCATTTACTTCATTAAAAGAGTGGCAAGAAGTACTAAAAGAAAAATTTGCAGGCTTTCGATTTAAGATGGGATCGTTAGGTAATAGGGGTTTTGTATGAACCCCTCCTACTTCGAGATCTATAGCTGTATTAAAATCGCTATGTAAAACACAACGTTTTCTATAATCAAGCCCTAAACCTAATAACCAGTAATCTAAATCTCTCTTAGAGCGACCAGGTTTTCGAACATGTAATTTAGACAATCCCTGTTCAAACATCCTTTCAATAAGAATATGCTCATCAGCAAAATCTTCAGGACTGGTGATTAAAATCAGGTGATCCCTAAAAGCCATTAAGATTCAGAAGTCCTATAATTAGGGGCTTCTTTGGTGATGGTAACATCATGAGGATGAGATTCTCTTAAACCAGCATTAGTAATCCGCACAAATGTAGACTTCTTAAACATTTCTTGCAAATTAGAAGCTCCAACATAACCCATCGCTTGATGAATACCGCCCACTAACTGATAGATGGTATCGCGAAGAGGGCCTTTGTATGCCACTCGCCCTTCGATTCCTTCTGGAACAAATTTCTTTTCTTCTTTGATATCTGACTGGAAGTAACGGTCTTTAGAACCGTCTTTCATGGCACCAATGGAACCCATGCCACGATAGCTTTTGAAGCTTCTGCCGTCAGCAAGGATAATTTCACCAGGACTTTCTTCGGTTCCAGCAAAGAGGCTACCCATCATCACCGCATTTGCTCCTGCGGCAAGTGCTTTGGCTATATCGCCAGAATATTTAATACCCCCATCAGCAATAATAGAGATGCCCGCTTTACGAGCTGCTTGTGCACACTGCACAATAGCTGTAAACTGAGGAACACCTACACCAGCAACTACACGCGTGGTGCAAATAGAACCAGGACCAATACCGACTTTAACAATATCAGCGCCACATTTGGCAAGCTCGGTGACCGCTTCTGGAGTAGCAACATTACCGCCACAAATCGTGAGCTTTGGGTATTTTTTACGAAGAGTTTTAACCATGTTGCGAACACCAATATGATGCCCATGAGCCGTATCGACCACAAGCATATCGACACCAGCTTCCACAAGTGCTTTTGCTCTATCTAAAGAATCAGCAGATGTACTTACTGCAGCAGCAACTAAAAGTTGCTCATTCTTATCAAGACTTGCAGCAGGGTTACTTTCTCTCTTTAAGATATCGGTCATAGTCACAAGACCTTTTAGATTACCAGCTTGATCTACGAGAGGAAGTTTTTCTATGCGATTGGAGTTTAAGATTTCTTTAGCTTTGGATAATTTAACTTTTGGCGAAGCGGTGATCAAATCTTTCGTCATCACTTCAGAAATTTTCATATTCGTATTAGTAATTGTTCTTAAATCACGGCTTGTAAGCATACCTACTAACTTTCCTTTTGAAAGAATAGGGAAACCGCTTACTTTTAATTTAGCGCGCATTTCAAAAGCATCACTCACAGGTTGATCAGCATCTAAAGTCACTGGATTAAAAACAATGCCAGACTGCCAACGCTTGACAGCGCGAACTTCTTCGGCTTGTGCTTCAATAGACATGTTTTTATGTATAACCCCAATTCCACCTAATAAAGCAAGTGAAATAGCAAGAGGAGCTGTTGTCACTGTATCCATTGCCGCACTGACAATTGGAATATTCAGCTTTAAATTGGGCGATAAAGAAGTACTGACATCAGTCTTTGCTGGTAAAACATTAGAATCACCAGGAACAAGCAATACATCGTCAAAAGTTAAAGCTTCTTCATTGATTATACGCATACATACCTCTCCTTTCTGGATTCTATCCCAGAAAATAAAAAAAATTAATCTAAAGGACCGTTATAACGATCCATACATGCTCCAATTCCCTTAGAAAGCCATAAAGAAACTAAAGGAGAAACATGTTTAAGGGTGGAATTAAAAATTTCAGCATCTTCTTTTGTGAATTTAGATAAAACCCAATCAGCTAAATTCCATTGAGGAGGACACTTCCCCACCCCGAAACGCACTCTTGAAAAAGAATCGCCCACTTTTTCACTAATATGACGTAATCCATTTTGCCCGCCATGACTTCCTTTTGCCCGAACACGAATTCGACCGCAATCGAGTTGAACATCATCTACAAAAACGATCAATTGAGTTAATGGGATTTTATACCAAGATAATAAAGGTAAAACAGCATCGCCACTAAGATTCATAAATGTTTGTGGTTTTGCTAAAAGGACCTCTTCTGAACCAATTTTTATTTTTTGAGTAAGAGCATGATGTTCTGATTTCCAGTTGGCAGATGGATCGGCAAGCTTTTCCACAGCAAGAAAACCCGCGTTATGACGAGTATTCTCATATTGAGAAGAAGGATTGCCTAAACCAACGATCAAATACATCAAAAACCTCTCTATACAAGAGAAGGCTCACCGCAAGGCGAGCCTTCATAAAAAACCTTCAAAACCCTTGCTTAGTTTGAAGCGGCTTCTTTCGCGCGTGCTTTTGAAATAGCAAAAATCACGGTGCGTTTTTTAGAAACTAAAGAGACACCACTTTCTAATGTTAAGTTTTCTGCATAATAAGTAGAACCAGCATGAACATCAGAAATATCAATTTCGATAAATGGAGGAATCTTCGTTACAGGAGATAATAACTTAATATAGTAGTTTTCCTGAGAAAGCATACCACCTTCTGCCTTAACACCAACAGGAATACCTGATAAGCGAACAGGAATACGTACAAGAACTGATGTATTTTCATCAATTCTTAAAAAATCAATATGTGTAATTTCTTGAGAAATGGAATCTTTTTGGTAGACATAAATAAGAGCGGGATTTCCGGACTTACCGTCAATTTCAAGATCCAAAAGCGTATAACGCTTGCCAGGGGCTAGGACCTTGCGTACATCAATAGCGCTAACGCTAAGATGAACTGGCTCCTGACCCTTACCATAATAGACAGCCGGAATCTGACCGGTCTTACGCAAGCGTTTTGTTTCGCGGCCTGCGCCTAATACTCTCGAGGTTGCTTTGAGCGAAGTGAATTCCATGATAACTCCAGTAAAAAAAAAGCCTATTGGGGTAGCTGGATTCGAACCAACGAATAACGGAATCAAAATCCGTTGTCTTACCACTTGACGATACCCCATAGGGAGTCCCAAAGATAGTAGAATTCAAAATAAATTTAAAGGCTTATTTTCACATTTTTTTTAAAAAAGTGGTCACTGTTGCCCAACGAGCCCGATTTCCCAATTTCGAGAGAGCTAAATCGGCCTCTCGACGGTTTTCGAAAAAGCCAAAAACAGATGCTCCTGAACCAGACATCAAAGAAGCGATAGCCCCATAGGATAAAAAGTCCTTTTTCATCTCGGCAATCAATGGAAATTGAGGTCAAACAGATTCTTCAAACTTATTGAATAATTCTGGCATTACAGATGAATCATATTTGCTTTTCCATTCGTCCCAACGATCGTCTCCAGAAGGCTTTACACCTGCGTAAGCTGCTTTTGTAGGAACAGCGCACTGAGGCGTTGCAATCAATAGAGCCATTGATTCTGGAAGTAAAAGAGGAGGCATCGGTGTTAATTTTTCTCCAATGCCTTCTGCAAAGGAAAGCCCACCATCAATTAAGAAAGGAACATCTGCCCCAAGACGAACAGCTAAAAGTTCTAGCTCTTTTGATGATAAAGAAAGACCCCATAAACGATTGAGAAGACGAAGAGCTGCAGCGGCATCTGCACTACCACCACCAAGACCAGCCCCAATAGGCATGATTTTAGAAAGGTAAAGGTCCACACCCATCGACACTTTGTATGTACTTTGCAGGAGATGAGCTGCCTTATATACTAAATCTGATTCTATAGGATAATCTTGCTTTGCATTATAGGAAAGCGTAATCTCTGAATCCTTTCGAAGAGAGGCTTCTAAAGTATCTCCTGCATCCACAGTTTGAAAAGCTGTTCCTAAATCATGATAGCCATCGGGGCGTTTACGAAGAATATCTAAAAATAAATTGATCTTCGCTGGAGCGTATTCTTTTTCTATCATGGTAAAGTTCTCATCAAATTAAGAAGTTCTTCTTCCGTCATTAAAATATCTCTAGGTTTGGAATTACCTTTACTCTTTCCACAAACACCAAGATATTCAAGTTGATCAACAATTTTTCCTGCTCGGCTAAAGCCTACACTAAAAGAGCGCTGGACTGCCGAAACAGAAACACCTTTCACGTTTATACACCATCCAATGACTTCTCCGATCCTACTATCCAATTTCACGTTTCCTTGAGGATCATCAGAAACTTCTTCGGATTCTAAATCAAACGATTCTACTTTAGGATAAAAAACATTTTGATTAGAACATACATCAGCTAATTTTTCAGCCTCCGAATCAGAGAGGAAAGCCCCATGCACACGATGTGGTTCAGGGTCTTCTGTCGCACGGAAAAGCATGTCTCCCCGACCAAGAAGTTTTTCTGCACCCGCTTTATCCATCACAGTACGAGCATCAATCTGAGAAGCAACCTTAAAACTAATTCGAGTCGGTAAATTGGCTTTAATCAAACCCGTAATCACATTGACTGAAGGCCTTTGAGTTGCTAAAACCAAGTGAATTCCAACAGCACGTGCTTTTTGAGCAATACGAGCAATAGATGTTTCCACTTCTTTTCCTGCAACCATCATCAAGTCAGCAAGTTCATCGATCACAATCACAAGGAATGGCATGCGTTTACGTTCTTCTTCAGGAAAATCTTCATCTAGTTCATTTGCTTCCACTTTCGCATTGAATCCAGCAATGTTACGCACTCGAGCTAGAGCCAATACTTCATAACGTCGATCCATTTCTACACACGCCCATTTTAAAGCTTGAACAGCTACTTCTGGTTGTGTAATCACAGGATGAAGCAGATGAGGGATCTTTTCATATAATTTTAATTCAACGACTTTAGGGTCTACTAATATCAAACGAAGTTCATCGGGTGTTTTACTGAATAGTATACTAGCCATCAAAACGTTGATACAAACTGATTTTCCAGAACCCGTTTGCCCTGCAATCAAAATATGAGGGGCCCTTGCTAAATCCATGGTAAAAGGGTTTCCCATAATATCTTTGCCAAGCACAATTAAAATTTTGTCTGGCTTTGGAGCAAAAAGAGGGCTTTCTAAAATATCTCGAGAGTAAACCGTATGCATTTTGCGATTTGGAATTTCAATTCCCACCACAGATTTTCCAGGAATAGGAGCTAAAATTCGAATCGACATGGCCTTAAGTGCAAGAGCTAAATCTTCTTGTAATGCAGAGAAACGAGAAACTTTTACACCTGGACCAGGTTCCACTTCAAAACGAGTGACTAAAGGCCCCGTAGAAATGCCAACGACCTTTCCTTTGACCTTAAAATTTTCCAACTGAAATTCAAGCATCTCAGCCGTTTGCTGTAGTTCTTCTTCGGAATAATCCGCTGTTTGATCTGGTGAGGGCGGAAGAATATCTGAAACGATAGGAAGCTTATAGACATCATAAACCGTGGGCTCTTCCGCAGCTGGAGAAGAAGGTTCCTCTTCATTAATTACTTCTAATTCAATCTCGCTTTCTACAGCAGTCGAGACAATCGTTTCTTCTTCGTTTACTTGCATAGGAATCGTTTTTTCTTCTGCTTGAAAATCCATTTCACGACGGACAAAGCCCTCGATAGCAGGCCTTTCTCTGCGTTTATCTTCCCATATATTTTGTTCTTGAATACGACGTAACTCAGCAATTTCATCGCGAAGCATACGCTTTTCACGAACCCCTAAACGATCTTCATTTTCTAATAAAAAACGTTCCTTCTCTGCAATTTCATCTTCTTGGTCTTCTACTGGAGTTGCAGTGGCATCCGTATGAGTATCAACCAATGTTTCTGTATTTGCTGATTTTACAAATGAATCACACCAAGAATCGGTGGATTTGAAAGGTTTTGCTTTTCCTGTTTTAACAATTGTAAAATCATCTAACAAGAGAGCCCTTTTTTCTTTTTCAGCTTCTGCTTCTAAGGCTTCCTTTGATTCTTGTTTAGCTCTTCTTTTTTCTTGAAACGTTTTCCAAGAGGCGAGCATTTTATCAAAAAAGACTTTCAAAAAAGAGAAATGATGTAGACGTAAACCAAAAGCAAAAACAGCTATCACTAAAAGCATGAAAAAGCCAATCAATGCAGGAGCAAGCGGCGAATTTCCAAAGACAGGGCGTGCGATATCTTGAGCTAGAAAGCTCCCCACTAACCCTCCATTATCAAATAAAATCGTTTTTGAAGGATGAAGCACTTCATAAACACGTAGAGAAAGTAAAAATGACGTTGTTAAAGAAAGGGCTAAAATACCACCAGCGAGCCGAAACAAACGGAAATGCTTCATATTTAGAATAAACCACAAGCCCCAAACGATAGCCGCTATCGCAAAAATAAGAACAGCCACACGTCCAAAAATAAACGTCATAGATTCTGGGAATAAAAGCCCAAGATAAGGCCCAAGCCAGTTTTCAGCACCACCAGAATATCGGACAGTCATCGCCGAAAGCAAGAGAAGAAAACCAAAAGCAAAAAGAGACCAACCAGTAATAATACTCCAAAGGCCTTGTTCGCCATCTTTTTTCTTAGTCGCCTTGCGCTTTTTTGTTTTAACAGCCAATTAAAAACTCCATCAAGTAAATAAAAATCTAATCATTCAAAAATGACTATTTAGAGAAATCCTTAATCGAATTTACAAAAAAAATAGCCTAAGGTCACCACCTAAAACTCTTTTTCTATGAAAACGCAACGGAACACCGTGTGTGTTTGCATTTTAGTATTCCTGTTTATTTCACAAACAAAATAAGGCTAATGCTATTTTTTGTAAAAAGGTCTTTTTAGTAAAACTTTTCTTTTACTATGTTTTCAATATGTCGTGGAAGCAAACTAAAAGTCTAAAAAAAGTAATCGTAGCTATTTCTCTCACCTCTTTAATCTATTTTGGGATTTCATGGGTTGGCTCGTCTGCAGAGTATCATACCAATAGGCTAAATTCTTGGATTCAAACTCTTGAAAACATCTTTTACGATTCCTTTTTTAAATGGAAAACAAATGAACCCGAAACTGATGAAATAACAGAAAACGTCACCCATACAGAAAACTATGACCCTCATATTTTCATTATAGATATTGATGAACCTTCTTTAAGTAAGCTCGGAAACTATAATGAATGGCAAAGGAAAATCCACGCTGATGTGATTGAGAACCTTTCTAAGGGAGGAGCTTCGGCGATTGGGTTTGATATTTTATTTAAAAATGCTGATTTTGGAAATAAAAAAGCAGAACAAACTATAAGTGTTCTTAAAGAAGCTTTCCCAGAAGAAAATTGGGATCATCAATTTCCGTTTATAAAAAATAAATATAACGATGACTCCATCCTTATTGAACGAATTGAAAGAAATAAAAACGTGATTCTCTGTGCTTCTTTTGATGAAAAAGAAGCTTATAAACACGAATCTCAATGGAGGCCTTTAAGTGATAAGCAAAGACAACTTTCTTTAGGCACTTATTCTACGTTTAATTTATCACAAGTAGACCATCCTGAAAATATAGAACCTAAAGACTTATTAGATAATTTATTTCCTGAATTAGCACAAGCAACTCCTCACATGGGTGTAATTAACGCTTACCCAGACCCCGATGGCGTTGTTCGACATGTTTCTACGATGTATCGATTTCCAAATCCTGAACTCTACCCTAACGAAAAAAATTTAATCCATTATACCATGTCCATTAGCACCCTTTTACACTTGTTCCATCAAGACCCCAAAAATGTAAAAGTTAAGATGGGTGAATACATCAATCTTGGAAAACCTTTTGGTATTTATAGAGATTCTAGTGGTCTTCAAACGACTTACCCTCAATTCAGTTTTCCTATGTTTAAAGAACTGTATGAAAAATGGCCTTCAATACAAAAAGATGTATTAAAAAAGAAACAGAACCAATTTTTTGAAATTGCGGGTAAAATCATTGTTCAAAAAGATGATGCTGGAGAAGTGACTTTTGAACTTTTTGAAGGGCAATTTGCAACTCCACGCTTATCTAAGCTTTTACAACAGCTTACCGTTTCAGATCTTCAAAAAATTGATTCAAGCCTAACTCTAGAAGATGGCTTTATTATCAAACGGAATAAAGAAAGCGATCGATTTATGATTGAAGATCTTATTGAAGGAGAAGAGCTTGCCATCAACCCCTATATCATACAAACCATCCATTATTTTTCTGAAGAAATTAAAAACCTTCCTCTCAATACATCAAAGCATTTATCAACCGATTTAGATTTAAGATACGACCTTAAAACAAAGCAATTTTCATCAAATTTTATAATTCTAAATCACGATATTTTAATGGAATTAAATAATACAATTATGGATTCTATTAATAAACTTCCTATCGGAAGTGAAATTCGATTTGGAAAAGAAAAAAAGATTCCTATTGACAACTATGGCCGTTACCAAATCGCCTATAAAAGCAAACATTACATAGATCCGAGTCACCGCACCTTTCAACATCTTTCTTATTATGATGTAACCAAAAACAGATTAGATCCTGCTCAATATCAAGGGAAGATTTTTATTTTAGGGTCTGCAGCAACTGCCCTTTTTGACTTTGTAAGTGCTCCTCACGAAGAAAACTTCCCTGCGGTACTAATCCATGCCACGATTATTCAAAATATTTTAAATGACGATTATTTAATCACGTTAAAGAAACATCGACAACAGATCATCATCCTTCTACTCGCCTTATTATGCATGTTTATTGGTGTATTTACAAATAACTATATCAGTGTAACAATCATGTTTGCATTGATCACAAGCTATATAGGTGTTGGCTATTTCTTTTTTGAAAAAGGGATCTATATAGGTGTTGCCAAACCTTTTCTTGTGATTTTATTAACGTCCATCACCTCAATGATCGTTCGCTTTTATTTTGAATCTAAAGAAAAGCGATTCTTAAACAATGCCTTTAAGCAGTATATTTCTCCTGAATTGATTGATGAAATGCTTGAAAATGAAATCATGCCTACCCTTGGCGGCGAAAAGTCGTTTATTACTGCCTATTTTACAGATATTGCATGCTTCTCCACTTTTTCAGAACAAATTGGAGACCCATCTAAATTAGTCGATCTGCTTAATGAATACCTCACAGCGATGACAGATGCTCTTTTGAAACATCAAGGGACATTAGACAAATACGAAGGCGATGCCATTATAGCCTTCTTTGGCGCACCTATGCCTCTTCCAAACCATGCGCAAAGTGCTTGTGAAACTGCTATAGCCATGCAAGAGCAGCTAATAAAACTTCGAAAAAAATGGGCGTCAGAAAAAAATAAATGGCCAAAAGTGGTTTCTGAAATGCATATGAGAATAGGCATTAATTCTGGTGATATTGTCACTGGAAACATGGGTTCTTCGATGCGTAAAAACTATACAATGATGGGAGACGCGGTGAATTTAGCGGCTCGATTAGAAAGCCTCGCTAAATCCTATGGTGTCTATATTTTCATTACAGAAACCACCTATAACCTAATTGATAAATCAGCTTTTATTATTCGTTCCATAGATAATATTCGTGTCGTAGGAAAAAGTGATTCCGTTAAAACATACGAAATCATTTGTAAATCGAATCGTCCAAACGCCCATGAGCTCAAAACATGGGTTTCTCTCTGGGAAGAAGGTCGCCTCGCTTACGAAAATCAAGAGTGGGAAAAAGCGATTTCTATTTTCGAAGAAACCTTAAAAGAAGAGCCGCATCATCCAGATAAAGACCCCGGATCCTCCACGACACCTTCTCATGTGTACATAGAACGTTGCCTTGAATACCAAAAACGCCCGCCAGTCGCTGAAGGCGAAGTATGGGATAAAGTTTACAACGCCACCCATAAATAAAAAATCATCTTTACGACAATCTTTTGATTATAAAATAAAGGCCCGTTTATAATACTCATTAAGAGCCTTAATCATTTTCATAACATGATTTTTAAAAGTCATTTTTTTTAATAGTTAATTAAAACTATTTTTGTTAGAAACACACAAAAACAATACCAATTAAAAATTTAAATTCAATTTGAAAAGATTGAGTTTGGTTTTGTTCCCATCATTAATTTTAACCTATTATGGAATATCAATAATCCATTCGGACTTTTATTTGAAGGTAGTGCAGATAATGATGTAGTATATACCTTTTCATTATTCCATTATGGCAGCCCTTGGATTATCTTACTCTTTTGGAAAATAAAAAAGATTTAAAAGAAAAAAGAAAATTATAAATCTCAGAGCCATACATATTAATAATAGATGAGATTACAACGTATTTATTGAACAAATATTTTTTAATAAAAAAACTAATTTACTCAAAAATTTGCCTTGATTGTAAAAAAAAGTAAACTAAATTTGTAACCAACAAATCGCTAAAAAAAGTGATTTATAATCGAAAGATAGAGCAATAATAGAATTCAACCATATGATTTTTATCGTATGGTATGTTCTTTATATTTTCGAAAATCAAGGTTTAGGAGTATTAGGAGTATTTTTTGCTTTTCATAGAAAAAAGTAAAGTGTAATATTCAAAATAAAGGAAATAAATGACACTTAGTCGATTAAAAATCAAAGCCTTTTTTTTGTTAGGATTAGGACTAACAGGATTACAGGCTCAAACAAGCGTGAATACCATAGGTGGAAACGCTTCGGGCAGCGGCGGCTCAGCCAGCTATTCCGTTGGACAAGTAGTTTATCAGGCCCATTCAGGAACAAATGCTTCTATAATCGAAGGAGTACAGCAACCTTACGAAATCCTTGTAGTCGCTAAAATTGAAAAAGCAAAAGGGATAAACCTTTCTTTTTCAGCATATCCAAATCCAACGATCGATATTCTTACACTAGAAGTAAAAAAATCTGATCTATCAAATCTAAACTATCAATTGTTCGATATTCAAGGCAAGCTCTTACAAAGCCATAAAATCACAGAGCCAAAAACAAATATTATCATGAGCCATCTTGTTCCTTCTGTTTATTTCATAAAAGTAACTGAAGGTCAAAAAGAAATAAAAACTTT
>JAAYXQ010000227.1 GCA_012515825.1 Fibrobacter sp. | reverse complement strand
TTCATCGTCTTCCTAAGGCAGTAGAATTTGGATCTGGAAAGGGTGTAAATTGTGGGCGAGTTCTCCAATTGCTTGGTGGCAATCCCATGATGATGCATTTTTTAGGTGGAAGTTATGGTTCTTGCATATTTGATGAACTCTCTGCATCTGGAATTAGTCAAATTCCTATATGGATTCAAGCGCCGACTCGTATTTGTACTACCGTCGTAAGTGACGGCGTGACCACCGAATTGATTGAACCTTCTCCTGTTCTTTCTAGTATAGAAAATGAAGATTTTATTCAAACATTTGTTGAAAATTGGGAAGATGTAAACCGAATTGTCGTTTGCGGGTCTTTTCCTTCCAATTTTGATTCCGAAGCTCTTCTTAACACAGATCTAGTGAATAAAAGACTTTTTGTGGATGCCATAAACGATATAGACAAATGGCTAGAAAAAGGTGTTGAACTTTTAAAGTTGAATGCGAATGAGTATTTTAAGCTATTGCAACACATGAGTATTCCTCAAGTCACTTCCAGTCCGCAATTCTGGAAAATAACGGCATCAACGGTTTTAGAGCGTTTACCGATTCACTATTTGGTGGTTACCGACGAAGATGGTCCTGTTCGCGTGTTTTTTATGGTCGAAGGAAAATTTCAATTTATACAATTACAACCTCCATCAATAAAAGTAGTGAATAGTATTGGCGCTGGGGATTCTTTTTTAGCTGGTTGGCTTCGTGCGGATGCGCTGGATTTCTCTCTTGAAGAAACCATTTGCAGAGCTACAGCAGTTGCTGTTGCTCGTTGTGAAGTAGAGCGTCCATGGAATCTAAAATTAGAACGTGTTCATCAACTGGAAAAAGAATTACTTTCTGCCATTGAAAGGATATCGGACTAATGTCTCGTTTATTAATTACCTTTGCCTCTTTATTTGAGTGCCAGAAGGTATTTCCTGAGATAGAAACAAAATTTTTCAGTTCTCCTTTTTTCTCTGTGGCAAAAGATGTTGATGCAGCTCTTTTAGATGTGGGTCTTTTACCTTTTGCAACGGCATTGACTTCTCTTTTCTCAAAAAATTATTGGCCTATGGTAATACAAGCAGGGATTGCTGGAGCATATTTAGATCGAGGCCTTTCAATAGGAGATTTAGTTCGCGTAGATACAGAAATTTTAGGTGATCAAGGCTTTCAGGAGGCGAATGGCTCTTTTCAACCATGGCCAATAAAAGAAAATGGAAAACCTGTTTCGTATTCAGCAAGTCATATTTGTTATTCTCCCCGTGAGATCAGTGAATTAAAAGGCGTTCGAGGTCTTACCGTAAATACATGTACAGGAACATCTCTATTAGCAGAAACGCGTCGTCACTTTTATGATGTCGATGTGGAGTCAATGGAAGGCGCTTCTATTTTTGCTTTAGCCCCTATTTTCAATTTTAAGGCTTATGAAGTTCGAGCCATCAGTAATTATGTCTCCGATCGACAAAAGTCAGAATGGCGTGCAGGAGAGGCTTTAACGCAATTAAGAAATAAAATTATTAAACCAATGGTATTCTCTTGATTCCCTTAAAACTCGGCATATCGACTTGTCCTAACGATACGTTTATTTATGAGAACTTGATTCAGGGTCTTGCTCATTCTCCTTTCTCTTGGGAAGTAACCTATGCCGATGTACAAACATTAAATGAAATGGTACTTCGTGGAGAATTAGATGTAGCCAAAGTGAGTTGTGGAGTCCTTCCTTTAGTAGAAAATAATTATAAAGTTTTGTCTTCAGGTGGGGCTATTGGTTATGACTGTGGCCCTCTACTCCTCTCATCAGAGACTGATGTTTTTAATACTAATCAAATCACACAATTACCTGGGAAAAATACAACGGCCGCTTTATTGTTTCGCTTTTGGTATCAACATGAATTTAGTGAATCCCCTCTTTTAGTTTCGTACGACTTTTTTGATCGTGTTTATAAAAATTTATGCTCTGGACGAATTTCACAGGGTGTTGTCATTCACGAACATCGTTTTACTTGGAAAAAAGATCATCTAAGGCTAATAAAAGATTTAGGAGCTTATTTTGAATTAAAGACAGATTCGCCTATTCCGCTTGGTTGCACCGTCGCTCGTCAAGCTTTTTCCGATGATTTAATTGTTTCGATAGAAAAAGAAATTCAGAAAAGTATTGATCTTGCCTGGAGTAGAGAATCTTTAGTGAGTTCGTTTATTAGAGAGAAAGCTCAAATTGAAGATGATTCTGTTATTGAAGAGCATATTCGGATGTTTGTAACAGATTTTTCTTATAATATGGGTCAAAAGGGGTTTGAAGCACTAAAATCGCTTTTTTTCTATACTTAAAAAAAAATAAAAAAGATTGTTTTTTTTCACTTTTTTTTTCTTAATTTGATTTCTTTTGTAATAAAATCGTTAACGTAAAAAATATTTTACAGTAAACGTGATTTTTGATTAAAACTTTATTTATTTTCCAAACAACACCTTTTTTTGGGAGTATCGTTATGAATTTAGTACAGACACTCGAACAACAACTTGAAGCATTCAAACGCGAATACGAAAAGTTTGAAAGAGGAAATAAATCCGCTGGAACCAGAGCCCGCAAGGCTTTGCAAGATATCAAAAGAACTTGTCAAGATCTGCGAGTGTCAATTCAAGGCTCCAAGAAGGAGGACGCCAGTTCCGAGGACTAAGATTTCAAATGGTGATAGCTTCAAACCTCTTTTTTTAAATGTTTCTTTTTTTTTTCAAAATTCTAAAAAAAATGAATAAGAAAGTATTTGACTAACGAGGTTTTTGAAGGTATATTCCACTTGAACTTGGGTTTGATTAAAGCTGCTCTTTGACAAACCATCGTTAATGATTGTAAACTTATACGTGTTTTATGATTGGAGAAACCTAGCAATATGACCCTAAAGAAACTGGTCTTTGTTCTAGCCGGGGCAATGCTTCTCTCAGGAACTGCCGCGGCAAAGGTTATAAATGTGCCCGGCGATTACCCGAAGATAGCTGATGCTCTCGGAAATGCTGACGCAGGAGATACAATTCTC
>JAAYXQ010000029.1 GCA_012515825.1 Fibrobacter sp. | reverse complement strand
GCAAGATCCAAAATACCATCTTTTACTTTTTCAAGACGGAGTGAATCCCCAGGATTTGCTCGATCAAATAATTTTGATCCCTGAGAAATATATAAAGAGAGCGTTTTTCCATCTTCGCTCCAATGAGCATTTGTTAAATCTGTGACACCCCAATCACCATCGATGCCAAAAGAAATAAAACCATCAATCGATTTTATTTTTTCATAGTCAATTGCTTCAGAAAATTCAATCACTAACTCATCTGGGAAAACCGTTCTTTTTGATTCTGGATTTAAGAACGTTGTTTTGATAACTGGAGCCATTCGATCATTCATATCAAAGTAATCATATTCTGTATGATCTTTTCCATCTACCGTGATCTTTGAAATTCTAGCCGCATAACCATATTCTTCTCCCTTCGCAGAATAGGATGAATCAATAGAAGTCAAGTTTTTCATGATTCCATAATCCTCAGGATCAATCGCATAGCCTACCACTAGACCATCTGAAGAAAGAGAAAGGTCCTTTGGATCTGGCTTTATCTCGACCACACTTCCTGTGGAGTCTAACCAGTAAAAGCGGAAATCCATTGAATCTAATTGTTCTCTTGTTATAGGGCTTTCAAAACCAACAGACATGCTGTCCATTTGCCCATCATCATTTCGATCATAGAAACCATTTTTTTCATTACTGATGTATGTACGGCCAGCATCTGTCACAATGACTTTTTGATTATTCTTTGTTTTATTACCATCTGCAGCCACGATTCCACCAGAAATAGAAATGGAAATGGAATCTCCTTTAGCAACACTTCCTTTCTCTACAGCAAAACGCCATAAATCGCCTTCTTTCTTAATCGCTTGAACAAAAACTAGGTCACCATTCACATAGAAAGCATCGCCTTCTTCGAATTCTGGATCAATGTCTTTGTTAAAACGAACCACTAACGTATCGTCTACCTCTTCTGAACCTTTGATTAAAGAAGCCGTTCTAATCGCTGCCCCTATACGATCTTGAATATCAGCTTCAAGAATGGCTTTAGCTTCACCAGCTTTGGCTTCGACACTTACTCTTAAAATGCCTTCGCCTGAATCTTTTGGATAAGTTGTCTCTACATCTATTAATTGCAAAATGCCTTTCGATTCATTGTAAAGATAATCTCCGCCGAAAGTGACAAAGGACTCTCCATCAGGCCAACTATATTCTGTTCCACCTGCAACCATAGTCACAGCATCTGTTTCACCAGAAAACCAAGCGACAATACTATCTCCAATTCCATCCCCATTAGAATCAAAAATGGAAGCACTGTCTAAGGTAGGCAATCCTTTATTCACAAAAGTTAAGCCACCTGGGAACGCCTCTGAAACTAGGAACGTATTAGTCCCTGTAGATGTTTCTCTTGGGTAGCCTTCTACTTTAAAATCAGCCCCATCCACTGCTTTATCTGCTTTTACAATAATGTTAGTAGAACCATTAAATAATTTTATAAGAACCGTAGAATCATTAAGATTCAAAGACTCCCCTTTATCATTGTAGAAGCCAAGTGGAGAAGAAGAGGGAACGTGAATGAAAAAATCTTTATCATTGATAGAAGAGTCTAATTGCTGAGTCTTTGGACCTATAGGAATTACAGCACGCACTTCAATTTCGATTTCACTACCGACTTCTCCACTTAAAATTGTTTCTTCAGAAATCGCTTTGCCATCTTTATCGAAATATTTTAATACAGGAACATAAAAATTGTAAATACGAACAATGTTAGCATCGCTTCCATCAGACGTTCCCACAGGAGAATTATAGGTAGCATAATCAGCCACGACTTTTAAAGTGACAATACTGTCTGGACCTGAATTCACAGGATTATTATTTGTAGTTAAAAGAGAATCCTTACTCGATTCGTTAATCAAGCTAACACGAAGAGAATCTTTAGGGAATAATGCATTAGACGATTCTACCGTTGGGTGAAAAACATAAAAATCTTCATTAGGTAAAGCATTTTTACGCACTAATGACATTCCTGTTTCTACGACAAAAAGATTTATTCCCTTAACATCACCAATGGCAACATAAATACAACGCTGATCATACTCCCCTTCAGGATCAATACAATCAATTTTTTCAACAGCAAATAGACTAGAAAAGCATAATAATACAAATATGCTTAACTTAAAATGTAATGCCATTTTAAATGAAAAAATCATCTTTACTACCTTGACAAAATACTGACACAAAAAAAACATAAAACCGCAACGATTAAAATAAATTCTAAACCAAATTAACTGGTATGATCGCATTCACACCATTTTGTTCCTTCAGAAAAATACACAATTTTTTTAAACAATTTATTTTTTAATTCGTTTTTTGATGAAAAATCAGACTAATTCTGTTCTCTTGGTCTAACTTGGAATATTGTGAATTAAAAAATCTTCAATGATAGAATCCATAAATATCCATCCTCGCCCCTGCAAATGTAAGTGATCGTCAACACAAGCAAGCATTTCTTTGCTTTCCCAACGTTGAATCACTTCTTCTGGAATTCTAACAGACTCCTCTTCTAAAGCCTTCAAATCAAGCCCATCAGAAGTTCTTAATGAAAGCCAAATTTTTTCAGTCAGTCGTTCTTCTTTACCTATTAAATCCACATTCAATTTAGACTCAGGGCACCCCTCTAAAACCCATTGACGCCATGGGGCATATTTTTCTGGTGCATTAAAACGTTTTGAACCTACAAAACTATGGGCTCCAGGACCAAAGCCCAAATAAGAGCCCCCTCTCCAATAATTCTGATTATGGAGACTTTGTTTATTTGGCTTTGCAAAATTAGATACTTCATAACGTTCAAAATTTGCATTAGTAAGAATCTCTACTCCCCCTAAGTACATTGGTTCATAAACAATGTCATCAATTTTTTCACTACCTCGTTCGATTCTTTTTCCAAGCACTGTTAATGGAGCCACATTTAAGCCATAAAAACTAATATGATCCACATCTTGATCCGCTAAAAAACGAACATCTGAGAGGAAGTCTTCAGTGGTTTGTCCTGGCAAATTGAACATCAAATCACCACTCACACTAATACCCTCTGATTTTAGAGAAATTAGTTTTTCTAAAGCGGTCTTTGCCGTTTGAACATCATGAGATCTGCCAATTCTTAATAACAGATTTTCTTGAAACGTTTGAAGCCCTAAACTAAAACGATTTACTCCATGATGCATGGCATTTTCTACTCGATCTTGAAAGCATGACTCAGGATTAAATTCCATAGAAAATTCAAGCAATGAAAATAATGAAATCCCTTGTTGTTCTAGAGCTTGAAACACTTTATTTTGTTGTTCAATCTTCAAAATAGAAGGAGTTCCTCCACCCCAATAGATTGTTTTCGTGTTATCAATAAATTCTGGATAACGCCTCAACATGATTTCAATTTCTTTTTCTAGTAAGATCAAGTATTCTTCAAAGAGTCTCTCAGGAGCAGAAAGAACTGAAAAATCACAATAATGACAAACTTTTGCGCAAAATGGCGTATGAATATAAAGGCTTAACATATTTATAATAAAAAAAATAACTCAATATTTAACAAATAAGAACTCTTTTAAATTTGTTGATGTATATTGATTTTGTGAAAAAAATGAACTATGCTGAAATAAAAAAAATTTTATCTGGACGGCTTTCACTGGTTCTGTTTTTATTTTTATCCTTTTTAGCTTTGTTTTTTGGCTCCACTTTACTGTTGGGAGAGTCTTATAAAGATATTTTCATCGTTATTATGATTTGGTCTCTTCCTTTATTTTTACATTAACGCTATGATGACTCGTTTAACGGCAAGAAAATTTAAGGCCATTTGTTTTTACCTTTTCAGTTGGATCATTTTCTGCCTGTTGTTTGCACTCTTTAATTTATACCTCAATATAGAAAAAAACGACACTTTTTCTTTTTTATTTATTTTTCAATTTGCTCTACTCATTGGGCTATCTCATGGAATCTATGACGTTGTTGTTCTTGAAGATGACCGAGATCACCGAACTATTTGGGTAGCCCTTCTTATACGAACCTCCTTTTTTATCGTAGCTATTTTATGTAATATTTCTATTTGTGTCTTTGTCTGGAGCGTATATAATACAGGTGAAATGATTAGCGAAGAAAGTATTATGCTTCTCCGTATAATACTTAAAAATCCATCTGTTCATCTATTTATGATTTATTCCTTTTTAATGGGATACTTAATCACGTTTGTTCGTTCTGTTCATAAAAAATTTGGGACTCGTGTATTTATAAATACCATTCTTGGAAAATACCAAGAGCCCACTGAAGAAGAGCGAATTTTCATGCTGATTGACTTACGAAACTCGACTACATTAGCTGAAGAATTAGGGCACTTTAAATACAGTAATTTTTTAAGAGATTACTATCGATTTGTTTCTAACTGCTGCGAAGAAAATAGAGGTGAAATTTACCAAATTGCTGGTGATGGAGCTTATTTAACTTGGCCATTAAAATCTTGCTTAAAAAGTCCTAGACCAATGCTTTGTTTTTATGACCTTCAAATATGTTTAGAAAGGACTCAAAAAACATTTCTTAAAAAATATGGAGTTGCGCCTGCATTTAAGGCAGCAGTGCATTGTGGTAAGGTGATTGTTTCTGAGGTTGGTAATTTTGGAAGCGAAATAGCCTACCATGGAGATGTGCTAAATACGACCTCCAGATTAGAAACTCTTTGTGCAAAAATAGGGCAAGAATTTGTCGCTTCTGAGGATTTCATTAGTAAAATGCCTTTAATCAAAATGTTTTACCCCCAAAAACAAGGTTTTTTTGAACTGAAAGGCAAAAAAAAGACAATTTCTGTATATAGTTTGCATTTTTCCCTTGACAAAGAAAATCCATTAAATTAACTTTGTTCACACTTAATTACGCGGGAATAGCTCAGCTGGTAGAGCATAACCTTGCCAAGGTTAGGGTCGAGGGTTCGAATCTCTTTTCCCGCTCTGAGAAAAAAAAGGTCACCATTAAGGTGGCCTTTTTTTATGCTTTTTTCTCTACAACTTTAATAAATAGTATTGTAAGCTATCAGAATGAATATGTGACAAATGAGGTGCAAAAATACTTGAACGTCTTTGCATCCAAAAGCTTTTCAAGCGCCCCTTTTTTTACAAAACCAAGTCCGTAAACCACAAATAATCCAAACCCAGCAAGGAGACTCAATGGATAAAAAAGAGGATACGTTATTTTTTAGAAAAATACAGTCAAACTTAAAAGATGATTACCTTCTAAAGCTGGCCTTGATTGATAAGCATAATCAATCGAGAAAAGATCAAAACAAATTCCAATACCACCACTTACGCCGCTTTCTGT
>JAAYXQ010000226.1 GCA_012515825.1 Fibrobacter sp. | reverse complement strand
GAGGCTTAAAATCATTTAATTCACTACGTTCAACATGATTTTAATCGAACTCACGGCCTCTTGCTCCCGAAGCAAGCGCTCTACCAGGCTGAGCTATATTCCGTTTTATGGGGAGTAATTCTAGCTAGGCTTTTTGAAAAGAGGTGCTTTTTCAATATCGGATTTAATCTTTAATAAGCTTGAGCCAGGGTTATTTCGTTCAAGGCCGTAATAAGCTACAAGATGCTTTAATCTTGTTTTAATATGATGGTCCACAAATCGTTTTACATTGCCGTATTTTAAATTTCCACCGCCGTGGATAATTCGAAGTACTTTATATCCCGCAGGGATCATGGCATGGATAAGACTATCCACTTTTTCTACCGCTTCTAACCCTTCGCAACCATGTAAATCAATCTCTTGTTCTGGCTCACCAAAAGGGTTATCTTGCAAAAATTTCTTAATCTTTTTCGAATTCGTGCGCTTGGTTCGAGTCAAACGTTTCGTTGATTTCTGCTCCAGATCTTTGTCTATCATCGGATTCGTCTGAATCCACGCAAGCTGCATTTCCTCTTCTTCATTAAACGCCATAATCATCTACTCTAAAGTTTCTATGATAATTCCATGTCCATTGTTCAGGATGCTCTTCAATCCAAGATTCTATTTCATTAGAAATCCCTTGTGTGATAGTATTGGCTTCTGATTTTGGAGGGTAAATTTTTTCGAAACGTACAATAATTTGATTTTTTACAGAAAACGTTCTGAATGTGATAATTGCGGCTCCCATTTGGTTTGCTTTAATAGGAAGCCGAAGGTATAAATTGAAATTTTTATCCCATAAACGAGTCAGAACGCCTTTCGAATTTTTTGCCTGATCTACTAACATCGCAAGAATTCCTTTTTCACGAATAAGTTTTTTTAGAACTAAGTGTGTGTCATCAGGGGAATACTCTTTCAAATGAGAATGGCTTCTTATTTTTTTTAGAGCTTGGGTTAGTGAGGTGTCAGAAAATGGATTTGTTAATAAGTAAATCAGGCGATGATATCGGCAAAGGCTTCTGTGTAATAGTTCAAAAGGCCCTTGATGGACACTGATCGCGACAATGGGGACGTTTTTTTTCACAAGATCTTGAATGAGAAATTCGTTTTCATAAAAGATATTGCTTAGTGTTTTTTTATGCCCAAGTAAACTGCGATAAGAGAGAATGGCATTTTTATAAAGACTATAAAAAACGGCTCTAGGATTTGTTTTAGTATCAAAAGAAGTCTCTTTTAGTAATCGCTCGACTCGACCCCATGCGCGATTTCGATGCGTGAATTTATATAAAGGATAAATAAATGCAAAGACTATATCAAAAAAAAAATTAGGCCATCGAATCCAATGGAATAAAAACAAATAATAGAGCTGCTTTCTCATAATATTTTAGGGATCAAAAGCGAGAATGTTTTTACCTAATTCTCTATCGAACACTGCTTGAGAAAGAGATTCTCCGCCATAAGAAATAGTAGGGGATATTTCATACAATTTTCTGGATTCGACTGTAACGCCTGCTTGTTGAAGCCAGTATTTATGGAGCATCCCAAGCATCAGACGTGCAGACTTTGGAGAATCATCTCCATCGGCATTTTTTACAGGAGCAAATTCATCTTCTCTAGAGACCCCATACAAGGTCATAGAACCTAGTAATGGAAATGCATCGAAGAGAAACTGTTCAAATTTCCAAGCATTTGCAACGCCAAAAACTGTTTTTTTAGCTGAGTGCCATGGGAGAGGTGTACTCTGTAATTTCTTTAAGGCTTCAATTCTAAATAAATGGATCGCAATATTTGCACCATCAAAAAGAGGAGTTCCATCTGGATACGTTTCTAAGCGAAGTGCGTCTGGAAGATCACTATATTCAATGACGCTTGGTTTTTTATTTTTAACGGCAAACACGCCTACTTTTTCTTGAGGGTGTTTTTTACGAACCACTTTAGACGAAGAAAGGGCGCGCCCGTCACTCGCGAGAGCACCCACAAAAGCGGGGTCTGCAATACGGACTAAAACGTTATCGACGCTATACAAGAATACAAAACGAACGCCTTTTTCAATGAGCCAAGCGAGCGTTCCACTTTGTGCAAGAGCTCTAAAACAGCCACCATTGCCATCGGGTACTAAAGCGAGATGTTCTGGCGAGCTTTTAATGGCTTTTCCGTTAGGATCGAGAGCGCACATGGTTCCTTGAGAAAAGAAGCGAATGTAATCTCGAGGGAGACCAAAATAATGATTCTCTTCAAAATGAGCAATGGTATCTTCATGATTCAGAGGGCTTGTCATGATACACCAAGGAATCGGATGCCCTGAACGAGATGAAAGATTGGAAATGCGTTCGGCTTGAATTTGGAAAAGGCTTTTACCGCTTGGTAAACCAATATTATAAGCCCCTTTTGGGCCTTCAAAACCAAGACGAGAACCCTGACCACCAGCCACTAAAAATGCAGCGACTTGCCCTTTTTCTAAAAGAAGAAAACCAGTTTCCTCCCACATGGCTTGCTTGATATTATTTTCTGCTAAATCAAATGTCAGAGGAAGAATTTCATCTTCAGTAGAAATGACTGGGGTAGAGGAATGCTCTTTAAAAAGATGATTTAAAAGATTAAAATCTTGAGAGGCAATTTCTTTTTCTAGTTGCAAACGATCCGCTTCTGATAACGAGTCGATATTATCTAAAAGATGCTCTTGCCCCAATTCCGAAAGAGTTTTTCTTAAATCCATTTTTTACCTAATGCCAAAGAAAATCACCATGCCTACGATTAAAGCAAAAATAGAGACAAGGTGCATGCGCCAAGCTATTTTTGAGTTGAGCAATGATTTTGATGAAAACTTATCACTCCATTTTTTCTGATAATGATGGTGTAAAGGAGCGCATAGAAAAAGACGTTTCCCTGTGCCAGTTGTTTTTTTTGTGAATTTAAACCAGCTAATTTGGAAAATAACAGAGAACGCTTCTGCAATGATAATAATCCCGATGATAGGCAAAAATAGACCAGCTTGCACCAAAATAAACATGATGCCAATCGTTGCACCAAAGCCCACAGAACCAGCATCGCCCATATAGATTTCCGCTGGAGGACTATTAAACCAAAGGTAAGCAAGCAAAGACCCTGCAATCGACATTGCTAAAATAAAAAGTTCATCACAACCAGGAAGGTAAGGCACATGCAAATAAGAACTAAAAATAAAGTTACCACTCACATAAGCCACAAGCCCAACAAAAACCATGCTTGTCAAAATAGGAACAGAAACTAAACTATCGAGCCCATCTGTAAAATTGGTTCCATTGGCGGTAGCTGCAATTACAAAAGTCATAAAGCCAATAAACGCCCAGTTCGGGAGTTGTATTTGGAAAAAAGAAATAGGGCAAAATGGAACAGTTAAATTACCACGAAGATCAGGAATAAATTTATAGCAGAAAATAGCAACAACAAAACTAAATAAGAAATATAGAGCGAGACGTATTGTGCTAGACAAGCCATCTGCTTTATCCATATAATCAGCGGCTTTCAATTTCCCTTGAACAATAAGACGTTTGGCTCTCACTTTTGCAATATCATCAATCGCGCCTACAGAAGAAAATAAAACTAAAATGACAAGAGTGGAGATTGTATAGCCGTTCATTTTACATGTGAAAAGAGAAACAAGTGTCACCACTAGAACAAGTAAAAGACCGCCCATAATTGGAGGAGATTTGCTTTTGCCATCTTTATCAAGATCTGAAGTCGCATCGAGACCTTGCAATAGACGAATATACTTTGGCATAAAAGTTAAAACTAGAATAATGGATAAAAGAGCCGCAAAACCAGCCCTAAATAGACGTCCATCAAACATTTCAACACCGGTAGTATGATATAACCATTGAAATAGCATTCTAAATCTCTAAAAAATAAGGAAAAGGACGCTCTTAAATTTAATAAAAAAGTATTAGTAATAATATATGTGTATAGAGAATAGCCTCTTTTTGACGTAGTCATGATAAAATGAGAAACACTTGCTTAATTATTTTGGTAGTAATTGTTTCACATTTGAAAAAATGGTTGATGCAAAAACGCTTATCGCAGAAGTTTTAAACGAAAAGTGAAAATAATACAATAAAAAAAGGAGACTTTCAAAGTCTCCTTTTTTTACGATTTTTGGGGTTATTTTGCTAAACGAGCGAGTAGCTTATTGATTGCACTCACGTATTCGCTTGGGTTTGGAAGAGGGGAGCCTTCTGCAAGGAGGGCTTGACCATAAAGCGCCTTTGGCCAATCTTCTAAATCTTCGGCTTTGTCGATTTTAGCTTTTAGCATCTCACAAATAGGAT
>JAAYXQ010000225.1 GCA_012515825.1 Fibrobacter sp. | reverse complement strand
TGATATATAACTTAAAACAATGTTTTTTATCTACAAATGAAACGAAACTAAGAAAAAGGACTATTCGTGACCGTGCATGCTTTTTAGATACATAAAAAACACATGTTCAAATCTGCGTAGCAACAGTTTATGAGTTTTATTTTATTAAATTGATACATGAATTGCTTTTGGGGAATTCCTTGTTTTTGTTAGATTTACTTTTGTCACCTTTTTCAAATCAAAATTATGTATAATACATTATTGCTTTTTATTGCTTTACTCGCTCTTTCAAGCTGCAGCAGTACCAATAACATATCGTTATCTAATTTAGATGGAGACCCTCTCTATAATTCTAAAGGAGATAATTGTCACGTTAACGTGGTATATGCCTATCAAATTCCAGTATTACCACCAAACGCCGAAATTGTTGCTTCAATCGAAGCAAAAGAGGAAACAAATGGAAAATACTGCACAGAAAACGATGTGCACGAAATCTTTCGGAAGGAAGCATGTAAAAAGGGAGCCGATCTAATTTATATAAGAACTTTTACAAACCAATACCAGCAAAAGAAAATGGGTATGATATACACTGGCGTTACCGTTGTACCAATGTCTTATACGGTCACTAATTGCTACACGGCAAAAGCGGATTTAGTAAAATCAAATTTGGATAAGGAATGAGGCTGTATATGAAATTCTTATCCGTACTATTATTTTCTTTTTTAACGGTATTCTCTTTTGCATCTGATACAGATTCCATAACGAACATAAGATCTCAATTTGAACAAAACTTCTTAGCAGAGTCTTCATCTGAATTAACTTCTATTATTAGTTCAAGAGAGGAGTTATTGAGAGCATTAGCCGATTTACCAATAACAAAAGACACTTCTCTTGCTATAGAAAAGTTTGAATCACTTAAGAATATTGAATCAAAAGTATATTACACAATGAGTTTTGATGAAATTCTTTTCACATCCATTATTCTATCTCAATTTGATGTATTAGAAAAACATTTAACAAATTATTATAAAACTGTTTACAGCTACAAGCCTAAAAAAAAGGAAGTCGAAGATAATCTTTTTAAGTATTTAAAAAATACTATAGATGACAATCAACATATTTATAGTGTTAAAAACACTTTTAATAGAATTCGAAAATCAGACTTTAGTTCAGAAATAAAAGATAAATGTGAACTTGTTCTCTTTTTAGCCTCTGCTTATCAATCTGAGAACAGTACATTAGCACTACATAAAAAAGCAACTGTCTTTATATCAAAATATCCAAATAATGAAGACACTCCATGGATAAAAAATTCGATTCACGCTCCTCTTGCACGACATTTTACAAAGTCGCATAAAGAAAGAGGAATTGGTGATGTAAATGAAAATAAATCAAACCGTTTATATACTGGAGGCATTGGTTTCAACATCTATTTAGGTTACGGATTATTCCACTCGTCTTTTAGCGAGGGAACAGAAAGGCTTTTTGATGGTATGTCCAGTATTCAGATCCTTTTTGAATTACCAATACAAATCAAACGCTTTGTGATTTCATTTGTGAACGGTGGTGAGACAAGTTTAACTTATATGGGCCTTGGATTTGGATATGTTATTTACGATAGTCAACGCTTCAAAGTGTGGCCTTTTATAGGGATCTCAACATCATCGTTCCTTCCAAACCAAGATGAAGTAGGAAATCCTAGTGATGAAGAGTTCTACGATCTCTTCGTTGATGATAACTTCAACACTTTCTTTACTGGAATTAATGGAGAATACAGATTCCATACACATCACTTTCTTGGTATTAAAAAGATTCTTTCTTCCTATAGCATAAAAGCAAAATATACCCTTTCTTATATGGACATTAAAGCTAAACGCGTCGAAGCTAACGGGTTCCACCAATCAATATCCATTGGTCTTGGATTAAACTTCTGGTAACTTAATGAAATACACATTTGTTTATCTATTCTTATGTTGTTTATTTTCCAATTCACTCGCTCAACATTCTGAAACGCAAATAAAAGCTTCAGAAGATGAATTGATTTATCAAGCAAGAGCCCTTCTTTTAAGTGCATTAAAAGAAAGCAATGAAACAAAAGCAATGCAAGCTGTTGAGTATTTAGAAACATACAATTCTAAAACAACAGCACTACACCCTGTGGAAAAAACAAGAATCTATTTTTATTTTAAAAAATATGATCTAGCTTATCATCAAATTATTAGTAGCAACCAAGCTGAAAGAACAAATCAATTATCCCCTATTGAGGACAGCTTATTCTTTTTTCTCAGGCAATTATATCGTCCATGGGAAATTCAAAGCGTAGATTCCTTATACAATCAAATTCAAAGTTCAAGTATTGATTTAGACAAAAAGGAAGCATTTAGCATTATACTTTATATAACGTGTATAGGGAAAGACTCTATTGTAGGAATGAAGGAAGGAAGGCCTTTATACAAAGAAAATCTAAACAATAAAATTGCTCAGCCATTACTTGACCGTGCACAAAAAATCATTGCAAAATACCCATCAAATCCTGATTTTATATGGATAAATAAAAGCATGGTGAAACCATTAAAAACCATTATAGCTGAGGATAGCCTTTTTAAAAAAGAGCCATTAAAACATAAACGATATACAGGAGGCATTGGCTTAGATATTCTTTTAAGTCAACATCTAATACTAGGAAACATGGGAAGCTACTATAGAAATGACTATAATAGCTTATTAGGATTTTCTTTTTACATTGGCCTCCCCATGCAAATCAAAAGATTTGTTTTTACTCCATCCGTTTGGATGCCTAACATCATGTCTCAAGAGAAGTTAATAAAAAAATTTGAAGAGTATAAAGAAATTGATTATCGCTCCACTCCCGAACACAATGATCATGATTTAAATATTTACAAACCAATTGATGGCCTCTTTATAGCTCTTTCTGGTGGTATTGTAGTATACGATAGCGAAAAAATAAAAGTGACCCCTTTTGTGGGATATGAAATGGGATTTGCTAGCAGTATAGACAGACCAATTCTTCAATCTAAAATATTTGGAGCTGATTTTGAATATCGCATTTACAGCGATAAACCAAAAAGTAGAGTAGACAATAGTGTACTAAAGTATATTTCCTTAAAAATAAAATATACTGGTCACATTGCAGACATGTTCTATATTGGTCCTGATTATGAAACCAAGGGTTTCGTCAACACCCTTAATGTTGGCCTAGGCTTTTATATTTGGTAAATAATCTTCGC
>JAAYXQ010000224.1 GCA_012515825.1 Fibrobacter sp. | reverse complement strand
TAAAATGACTCACATTGCCAAAGCCAATATTAATTGAAATTTCAATCACCTGAAGATCGGTTTCAATTAGAAGACGACAGGCTTCTTTTAATCGAATTTCATTGACGTAACTACTAAAAGTCATACCTACATTTTTTTTCAGAATTTCAGAAAGTTTGTTTCGATTTAAGCCCACTTCGCGACAAACATCTTCTAGAGAAAGAGAAGCGTTTTGATAGTTCGAATTAATATAATCGATGACTCGCTCAGCTTCTTGCTTTTGATGACTTTCTAAAGGGAGCTTGCTGTAATTTTCTAATGCCTGTTCTTTACGTAGCTTTACTTCGATTTTTTGTTCTGTTAATCTTTTTGAATGATCAATCCATAGAAAACCAAGAAATAAAGCCGTAATGATGATTGCAAGACTAAGAATCATTTTATTTAGAAAATGATTGCTTCCAAAAAGGGTGATTTTTTTAATTTCAATTTCATCAGCAATGCCAAGCATTGTTCCTGATCCACTTGAAATATCAATTTTAATTCCTCGTTCGAGATATTTTAGCTGGTCTGGGGCCTTAAAACCATTACGTTCAAACCACCATTCTGGAATAGAAAAACTGGAAATAGGAATATGTATGTTTTGATAAGAACGATCAGATGGAATCACTTGGAGTAAATATCTTGCAGACATAGGGTCTTCAAGACGAGTTAAATTAGGATCATGAGTAATCAGTTTGACTTGAACTTGCTTCATGTATTTGGTTCTAAGAGTAATACTTAAAGAGTCAAAAGAAGAAAAGTCAATAAATTGTCCAGAAAGTTTTTGAGTATCAGAGATTAAATCAATTCCCATGCCTGCATAAGGGTATGCAATTCCAGATCGAACGAGTAGCGATAGAATTAAGGAAGAATCATTTTTTGTAAAAGAGGCTGTAGAGGATCCTCCATCGGATTCATCGCCATAAGAATAAATAACAGATTTTGGAAATGAATTAGAAGGAAATATTTCTAGCTGTTTGGAATGAAATAAAGACCAAATCGTAACAAGAGCGATTATACAGAGAACATAAAGAATAGAAAGTTTAATATTTTTACTCATTTTTTATTTTTTTGACGAAATCCGATGGCGATTGAAACAATGACAAGAAAGAAAAATAAAATAACCCCAAAAGCCAGATTACTAAGCCCTTTGACTTCAATCGATTGAATGGAAATAGAAAATTCTAAGTCACGAGAGACGTTCCATCCAGGAGTGATTTCAAAACGAGCCACCGTTTCTTGGTGCTTTTGTTTTAGCTTTTTATCTACATTATTTTGTTCATACCAAAAGGTAGGAATATAAAGCGCCTCCATTGGAATCGCTATTCTTTCAACTCCACCTTTGAGAACCCATTCTTTAATGAGAGGTCGGAAAGAATTCTTTTTTTCTGGATTTGTGACATCAGGATCAAAGGTCCAAACTTTAATAATGATTTCATTTATGTTTTGACTAGAAATGTTTAAGATTAAAGAGTCAACAAAAGTCCAGTTTTGGTAGTTCTTTTTCCCTTCGGGGTCAAGATCCCAAATTAATCCACACCAAGCGGGTTTGTCTTGATTATTATGAAGTTTGCATTTAAATAAAAGAGTAGAGTCTACAATAGAAAGCCCTGCTGAAGAGGTTCCACCATCGGATTGATCATCATAGGTGGATACGATAGTACTTTCTGAAATTGGATAAAGTGATTCCCTAAACTCTCGGTTTGGAATGAGAGCATATATTATAAGTGCAATAGCAGACAAACCGCCTAAAATTAGGTATAGTTTTTTCATGGTTTAGGGCCTAAAATATCCTTAAAGTGAAGCTCGTATTGAATCAAGTCGAGGGGGTCATCTTCGGTGTGCTTTTCACCAATAATTTTTGAAAGAATTTTATCGAAAATATGAATAAAGAAGAAATGATTTTTTGCGTACTTACTTCTTCTTGTGGCGTGAAAAGGTGATTTTAAGGTACGTTCAAGAATTTGGCAGGTCAGTGATGGAGGTAAATGAAACATGTCACAACATGTGGTGACATAGCCTTCAATCGCGTAATCAGGAAGCAATCCCTTGATGAGGGGTTCTCCATGGTCTATGCATTTCACGTCACCTTCAACAACGGGATCTTTGATGTTTTTTGATTTAAGAACAGAAAGCCAGATTTCACGTGTTTTATCAGAAATTTCATTTCGAAAGCTCATGGTGTTATTAGCTGGAAAAAACGTCGAATAACAATGAGGACAGATTCGCAAAGTGAAGTGGTGTAGTTTGATACTTGAAACAGGGGTTTGGCAAAAAGGGCAATTTTTTGTCATAGCGTTACCATTAAATATTGATTTTTAAAATGAGAATAGAATAGAGTCTTCATTTTGATGCCATAATCGCATAACAAAGCCATCCAATGGCAATGAATTCCAATAAAAAGAATGAAGAGTGATTTTTTAGCGGCAAACATATAAGATTAATATAATAAAAGCAAAATAGGCTTTTTTTCACTTTTTTAAGAAATTAGGCAAATTAGGAACATATTGTTAAAATGAGACGTTTATCTTTTTTGTTTTTTTTAAATTGATTCTATGTCACAAATCCTAGAAATTACACTTGAAAATTTTGATTCCATGATTATGGCCGCTTCTAAGGAAAGGCCTGTGGTTTTGCATTTCTTTTCTTCCAGATACCCAGAATGCGCTACATTTGGGGCTTTGCTTGAAAAAGAGGCTTCACTTTTAGACTTTACTTTAGGAACAGTTAATTTAGATGTTCCTGAAAATAACCAGTTTATTCAAGTCTTTCGAGTACAGTCTCTTCCTGATGTTCGGATCATTTCTGGTGGCCAGATTATAGATGCCATTTCAGGAATTATGCCAGAAGACAAATTGAGAGCTCGTTTAGAAAAGCACTTTCTTTCAGATGAAAAACGCTATTTGATGAATGTGGAAAGTCTTATTGAACAGAAATTCTGGGATGAAGCTCTTCCTCAAATCGAATCTGTTCTTAAAGAAAAGCCAGGCAATAAACCTTATTTACTTTTGAAAGCAAAAGCGCTTCTTGGGCAAGGTCAAGTGGCTTTAGCGAAAGAGATTTTAGAAAGTTTTATCGCCTCTGATGATGAGTATACTTCAGCACGTTCGTATTTGTCTTTAATAGATTTTCATGTGGAAGTCGCTAAAACTGAGATTCATGGAGAGGAAGCTCAAATTTACCACGAAGCTTGTCTTTTGGCTGTTCAAAGTGAATATAAAAAATCTTTACAACGCTTTTTAGATTTGGTTCAACTGAATAAAGATTGGAATAATGGCGCAGCGTCTAAGGCAATGCTTACTCTTTTTGGCGTTTTAGGCCCAAAACATGAATTAACGTGGGTGTTCCGTTCTAAATTGAACACGATTTTATTTATTTAATGATACCTCTAAAAATCGAGATTTTAGGGGTGTCCTTATTCTCATTTTTTTTTGTATCTTTAGCTCAGTATTGATAGACCAATAGACCGGGGTGACGAACCCCACAGGAAAAACAGAATGAAAAAGATTCTCTTCCAAGATACCTCCTTCCGTGATGGATTCCAATCCATTTTCGGAGCTCGTGCATTCACAAAAGATTTTACGCCTGCTGTAGAAGCCGCTTGTGCTGCAGGAATTCAGCATTTTGAAGCTGGTGGTGGTGCTCGTTTTCAGGCTCTATATCAAAACGTAGGTGAAGATGCTTTTGATATGATGGATGAATTCCGTCGCATAGTCGGCCCAAACGTTCGTTTACAAACATTAGCTCGCGGTATTAACGTTGTGGCTCTTGAAGCACAACCAAAAGATATGATTAAGCTTCATGCCGATATGTTTAAGAAACATGGTATGACTCGTATTCGTAACTTTGATGCCTTAAACGATGTAAATAACTTGATTTTCTCAGGACAATGCATTCATGATGCAGGCCTTGAACATGAAGTCGTGATCACCATGATGGAACTCCCATTAGGTTGCACAGGAGCTCATGACCCTGAATTTTATATCAAAACGCTAAAAGATATTTTGAACGCTGGTATTCCTTATTCTTCTATTTGCTTTAAGGATGCTTCTGGTACAGCTAATCCACGCAAAGTATATGAAACTATTAAGCTTGCTCGTAAGCTTTTAGGCGATTCTGTAGAAATTCGTATGCATACGCATGATACATGCGGTACAGGTGTTGCTCAATACGTTGCTGCTATTGAAGGTGGCTGCAGTGGTGTTGACTTGGCTCGTAAGCCTCTTTCTGGTGGTACTGGTCAACCTGATTTATTCTCTCTTTATCACGCACTTAAAGGCACGGATTATAAGCTTGCTTTAGGTGATGGTATTGTTGATGATCAAATTCCTAAGATCATGGAAGCAAATAACGTGACTGTGGAATGTTTGAAAGATTATCAATTCCCTCCAGAAGCTCTCCAGATTTCTACAGACGTGATCTTCTCACCAATGCCTGGTGGTGCTTTAACTGCAAACACATTGATGATGCGTGAAACAAAGACATTCCATCTCTATGATCAAGTGATTGCCAATATGAGTGAATGCGTCAGTCGCGGTGGATTTGCTTCTTCAGTGACTCCAGTTTCTCAGTTCTATTTCCAACAAGCCTTTGTGAATACAGTAAATAAGAGTAAAGGTCTTGATACTTGGGCAAAAATGACAGAAGGTTATGGAAAAATGATTCTTGGTTACTATGGTAAAACACCTACAGAACCAGATCCAGAACTTGTAAAGATTGCTGCAGAACAACTCAAAATGGAACCATTTGCAAAAGTGCATCCAGGTGTGTTGTGTGCTGCTGACATTATTGAACCAGGTATTCCTAAGGCTAAAAAGCTTTTGGAAGAAAACAACTTGCCTATTACCGATGAAAACATCTTTATCGTTGGTGCTTTAAATACTAAAGGTGGCAATAAGGGAATAGACTTCTTGAAGGGTAACCGTAAGATTGGCGTTCCTAAAAAAGATCCTAATGCGGCAGCTCCTAAGGCCGCTGCACCTGCGACACCAGCTGTTAATACTGCTGGAATGACTGTGAAGGGCACAAATACATATCGTATTGGCTTAAATGGTCAGTCTTGGGATGTTCAGGTCTCTTCTCTTAAGTAATAAATAGATCTAAAAAAAGACCTCTGCGCAAAATAATGCCAGAGGTTTTTTGTTTTTAAAAAGGAAAATGCGGGCGTTTTAGAAAAGTGTGAATTAGAGAATTAAAACAAAAGTACCGAGCGTAATTAAGGCGCCGCCGACAATTGTCTTTGCCGTCATCGCTTCTCCTAAAATGGTAAAAGCAAGTACCATCGTAATTACGACGCTAAATTTATCAATTGGCACTACTCGACTCGCGTCTCCAAGTTGTAGTGCCTTAAAATAACAAAGCCAAGAAAGCCCAGTGGCAATTCCTGAAAGGATTAAAAAAAGCCATGATTTTTGGGTAATGTTATGGATACCACTATGAGCTCCGCTGATAAAAACAATCGCCCATGCCATCACTAAAACAACAACGGTACGAATCGCTGTAGCAAGGTTAGAGCTCATGCCTTCAATCCCAATTTTAGCGAGAATAGATGTAAGTGCTGCAAAAAATGCAGAAGCAATCGCTAGTATAATCCACATAATAATCCTCTTGTTAAAGAAAACAATATAGAAAGAGAGATTGAATTACTTTTGTTGCTTTCACTAAATATAGTGGTTAACGTTTACGGAAAAGATATTTCCAGTTGTCCTAAAATCAAGAGCTCTTTTTTAGGCTTGGGGAGTTGTTTGATTTTGAATTCAAGAGATAGTGCTTCTGACTTTGTCTCTGTCTCAAAAATTTTAAGAATTCTCTGTGGAGGGAACACTTTTGTAAAGTGGGCCCCTTTGCCTTCGCAATGTTTTTGATAACGCTTCTCCACGTCTGTCGCATAGCCAGTATAAATTCGGTTACCAGCACACTCAAGCATATATACAAAATGAGGCATGTGACTAATATAAACAGTTAAAATGAGAAAACAGAAATAATAATCATAAAGAGGTCATAAATCGAAAGCCATTTAATCTATAAACAGGGTTGTTATAAGGGGTTTCCTTATTTTTGGGGCTTTTATAAGCATAGGATGTATCAAAAAAGAGTTGGAAAGAGTTTTTTCGAGATTGTGGATGAAATCAAAGCCATACTATGGTTCCTGAAACAATCAAAACTGGTATGAATCATAATAGATTTTATATATTTTCTAAAAAGTATTTATTTTGGTAGGTAAAAATGGAACTCACTCCTTTGGATATTCGCAATCAAACCTTTAGTACTAAACGTTTTGGGGGTATTAATCCTGAAGAAGTAAAGGCATTTTTAGAAACAGCCGCCCAAGCATTTGAACAAATGTCTCGCATGAGAACAGACTTAGTCGAGCGCCTTAAAATTGCTGAAGAGCGAGTGAATTATTATAAGCAGATCGAAAAAACAATTCAAGATGCTGTGATGACCATGCAGAGAACTGTCGATGAAGTCAAGCATAGTGCCGATAAAGAAGCCGAGTTGATTATTGCAGAGGCAAAAGCACGTGCCGTTCGCGAAGTAGAAAATACAAAGCGTCAAGCAGAAGAAATGCGAAATGAAATAGAGCAATTAAAACAACTTAGAGCAAACTATTTTATTCGCACACGAGCACTAATTCGCAGTCAAGAAGAATTACTGAGAGCCATGGAACAAGACCAAAGGTCTTTGATCGAAGAATCTACTCCCGTAAAACGCCCTATTCCTGGTGGAAGTGGTCAGGTTATTGCTTGATCTATGAAAATCAGTATTAAGGTGCATGCTCGTAGCAAGAGGGAACAAGTTTTAGGCCCTCTTCCTGATGGATCATATAAAGTAGAAGTAAAAGCACCTCCTGTGGAGGGTGCGGCGAATGAAGCTGTCTGTTTATTGTTAGCAGAATTTTTTAAAAAGCCAAAAAGAGCAGTGCGAGTCCTATTAGGTTCTACTAATTCAAAAAAAGTCGTTGAAATAGACGATTAAATATTTCCTTCTTTGCCAGATTTACTTATTTTACAAGGGTGATGTCTACCTTAAAATTACCTTTACCTGATGATTTC
>JAAYXQ010000223.1 GCA_012515825.1 Fibrobacter sp. | reverse complement strand
TGAATAGTACCAATATGTAGAACTGCCACTTCTAATTCTTAATGGTTCTCCTAAGATATCAATCACGTCATTAAAAGTCATGTTCTTTTTTAATTTACGCCATGACTGTAATTTTGGTGCTACTGCACTTATGTTTGCTTGTTTTGATTTCTTTTGTTTAGAATTCGCAATAATGGATTCGAGGATGGAGACTCTATTTTCGAGCTGCTCGATTCTTTGATTTAATTGCTCTATTGTAGCTTCTTGTGCATTAGCAGAAAAAGCAAGCGTTAACAAGAAAAATAATATTATGGGTGTTTTCATTTTCCCTCGCATTTATAAGGATAATATAAAATAAATATTGTAGCCCATGAAATAAGAAACGCACGAAAAGGTTTGTTTGCCACTGATTTTTAAAGGATTTGAAATTATTAATGGTGCGAAACGATAAAAGTGTGAAATGCTTCGCTAAATTTCGTTGGCGTAATCTTTTAAGCGCTTTTTAATGTAAAATCGATGGAATGGTTTTAATAAGAATAAATAGAGACGCCCTAAGAGATTGTTATAATGGAAAATGGTGGATAAATAAATATTAGTATTTAAAACATTTTGTTCGGCCATCACAGAAATTCTAAAACTAAGGCGCTTATAATTCTCACCCATAACAATCTCTTTTTGATTCCTGTCTACTACAGAAAAGAAGGTTAATTTACTACCTACACTGAAGAGAAGTTTTACTGCGTTTTCATCACTTTTTTTCTCTATAAAAAAATTGGCTATATAATCTTTTAGGTTAGACAAAAGCTCAATCCATCTGGGGGTTTTAAAAAGGTCTAAGGTTATTTTGTCTACGGAATAAATATTTGTAGAAATAGTGATTGTATAACTATCTCCATAGTCGACCTTCCCAAAATCATTTAATATGATTGAATAATCAGGGATTTGCTCCAATTTAGTAACTTTTTTTTGCGAATTTTCAAATGACATGCAGAAAACCAGTTTTTATTATTTATCAATTTATAAAAAGAAATCAATGAAAATTAAAAAAAATAATTAGGTGTTGTATTATCTGTTTTTCCGTTGTAATCTTTTATATGCTTGCTTATGTTGTATGTAGCCGAGTGAAAAGACTTAGATCATTGAATATCAAAGTGTTACGGGATTATCTTTGAGATATTTTTTTAGCTCTTTTTTGATGATGATTCGATGAAATGGTTTTACAAAGAAAAAGTAAAAACGTCCAAAGAAATTATTGTATTGGACAATGGTGGTTTGATATATGTTCGTGTTTTTACCATCCTTCTCTATCATCACAGAAGTTCTAAAATTAAGGTGCTTATCATCTTCTGCCATAACGATTTCGTTTTTGTTTCGGTCGATTACGGTGAAAAACACGGCTTTACTGCCAATCGGGTAGTGTGATTCCACCTTTACCTCAATTTCATCACTTGTTTTAATTCCAAATGGCTTGACTATTAAATCTCGAATTTTCAGCAGATAGTGAACCCATTTGGGGGTTTTAAAAAGATCTGAGGTTATTTTGTCTACGGAATATTTATTCGTGGAAATGGTGATTTTATAGGTATCTCTATAGTCGACTTTCCCAAAACCATTTAATATGATGGAGCTATCAGGGATTTGGTCGAGTTCAGAGATTTTCTTTTTTTGATTTTTAAATGCCATACAAGATAGCTGTTTAATGGTCACTTTTCAATTTATATAAAATAATGAATCCAAAAATGAATATAACAATTGTTTTTATTCTATCGCAACCTTTAAATTAGTTCGTTTCCGATAGTTATATCAATGTGTTGTTTTGAAAAAATAGTTTTACAATTAATTGAATAATCTAAACTCGATCAAATTTAATTAAGAATTTTTTCAATGCTTTTTCCTATTTCATAAGCTTTTAAAAGATGATTTTCTTTAACTTTATCTTTATCGATAGTCCCTCCAAGAATAATCATTTGCTTATTTTCAAATCTTTGCCCAAGGCGATCATCTAGCATCACTTTTCGCATACTTTCAGCAATTCCAATTTCTTCTAATACTTCATTTGGATGCCCTGCTGTACATATGACAAGACCGAGTCTTTGCTTCTTCATTTTGACTTGCTTATCGCGTGTAGAATCATAGCCATAAGCATAGCCAACAGAATAAACCCTATCAAACCAACCCTTTAATTTTGCAGGGCAGTCACTCCACCAAACAGGATAAACAAAAACAATACAATCCGATTGCTGTATTTTTTCTTGCTCGAGCAAAATATCTTTTGGTAATTCTTGATCAACTTGAGCAAAACCTTCTCTTTCGTATTCAGACTCATTCATGTCGGACTGAAAATCCATCTCATATAGATCAGATATGGTTATTTGGTGATTCGATTTTTTTAAGCCTTCTAACAGTTTAGAAAAAATCTCAAAAGTAAAAGACTTTTTGCTTGGATGACAATAGACTACTAAAATATTCATAAAAAGTAATGGACGCTTGAAGTGATGGTTCTGTTTATAATTGTAAAAATACAATCTATTGACGACTAATAGAAATGGTATCTAGTAAAATATTTAATACGGCATCTATTTTACTTTCAAAATCCCATTTTTCTTCCTTGGCAGAGAGGTGATTTAGATTGGATTTCTTTTTCTAAATTATTGAGAATAGACTCTGAAGAAAGAAATTCTTCTGGTAAGTAACGGATGTTATTATAAACAGCGTTGAAATCGCCTGGAGCAAGAGCTTGCAAGCGTGCTGCTGCAACAGGAAAATCAAATTTTGGAAAATAAATCTTCCACATTTTCTCAATCCCGTCGCTTTTGAGATAATCAAACCCTACTTTAATTGGAAAGCGTCGCCTGCAAGCACTATCCAAATGCTCATTGAAGTTAGTGGCGGCAATAAAGATGCCTTTGAAATGTTCCATGCGCATTAAAAGCTCGTTGACTTGAGTGATTTCCCATTGCTTTTGTGCTCCCGTACGATCCGAGAGAAAACTATCGGCTTCGTCGAAGAATAAAATCGAGCCAGATTCTGTAGCCTCTTCAAATGCATTTTTGATACTCTTTTCTGTTTCACCCAAGTAGCAATTCAATAGAGAACTCGCCGTTTTAGTAATTAGAGGACGATCTAATAATCTAGAAACATAACGAGCGAATTCGCTTTTGCCAGTACCTGGATTTCCGTAAAGCAAAATATTCAATGATTGAGGAGGATCATCTTCTTTCATTTTATTCCAGCATTCGTTAAAGCCTAAAACGGATTTAATCACAAGCTGCATATTGCAATTGATATTTAAGGCATTTAGATCATAACTTCTACTCATGGGTTTATTTTTCATGGGCGAAAATTCAAGATTCAAAAGTTTACTTTGAGCATTCAATACTTGATGTATTACTGCTTCGGGGGTAAAAGAAGAGCCTTCTTGTAAGCGCTTGGCCTGTACAATCGCTTGTGTAATCCCTCCAGCGGTCACCTCTGTTTTTTCTGCAAACTCTAACATCGTATTTTCGGAAATCAAATCATTGGCGTTGTGTGTTTTTAATACCGATTTCCAAACATCGATGCGCCTCTTTTTTTTGAACTTTTCAAATTCTACGGAATAATCAAAACGTCGGTTAGTACTTCTTTCTATACACTCAATGTTATTAGTAATCCAAATAATAGGGTGTTTTATTTTTTCCATAAATAAATTTAAGAACCCTTTTTCACTTTGATTTAAAATGGTGTCCGCTTCATCTACAAGAAATAATGCTTTTTGCCCTCTAAACTTATAGTCTGCATAAGAAATCGCTTCAAAACGATCGGACGACTTATAATCCTTTTTGAAATCATTGGATTGATTTGCAATCTGGATTTTGATTAAAGGCCAATCGAGGCTTTTGGCAAGAGATCGAGAAAGCTCTGTTTTCCCTGTCCCTTCGGTGCCGTAAAATAAAATGTTTAAGGAATGGCTTTCATCATAATTTTTTAAAAGTTCATGAATGTAATGAATATCCGTTTTATCTATAGGAAATTGATCCAATGAAAGCGTTGGCCCTTGGTCAATTTCAAAAAACGATTTGTTTAAATCTATATCTGAAATTCCATTTAAGAAATTATTGATTGCTGAAGAAAGCCTGTCTTCTGGCGTTATGACAGCCATCTTTCTGAGAGGGCTATTCTCGTGCAAAATCGATTCAATTTCATCTTGATCGGATTCAAAAATTTGCTTAAATATAATGATATCTTTTCTACACATGGAGTTGAATTCATCCAATTCATTATAACCATCTTCAATATCATTTAAAATATCGTTTTGCTTGAACCATAAAAAAATGATCAAGTTCAATTCAAGATTATTCAGATGGAGCTCGTTTTTAAGAATCTTAATACGCTTATAATAAGGGTCTTGTTCGTTAAATACTTTTTGACGAGAAATAAGTTCGTTGATGAGCGCTTTGTAAATAAAATGACTCCATTTGGATGCATCATCAGAATGAATAATAGTTGCCACTGAGGAATAATCAGAAATTTCGATATACTCTGATTTGGGGCTGAAAGAACACCCATTTTCTCTATAAAATTCCTCTATATTCGTACGGCTATTTTTAATAGGTTTTCTTTCTTTGATGAAAGAGGAGAAGGATTTATCGATAATCTCTTTTTGAACCTTTGGTGATAATAGTTTAAGGACTGCATTGAAGTAGATTTGTGGAAAAGGGAAAAGCCATGAATGTTGAAGGGCTCTAATCCAAAATTCAATCTTTTTTAATGTGATAAAATCATCTTTTATACGCCTCTTAGACGGTTTTATTTTGGCTGTTTTGATAAAATCATTAAAATAAGTTGAATTCATTGGATAACACTCTCTTTTTAAGGGTTAGAAAGGATTTGAGTTTAAAATGTAGTCGAATCATGCGACAAATAAAGTCGTATAAGTTGATGAAAACAAGATGGTGAAAAATGCATAATTTATTGATTTATTTGTTTTTATTATAGTATAAAGTTAATTGAATTATGCTTTTTATTTAGTATTATGCAAATGGTATCGCGCGACAAATAGAGTCGTATAAAATGGTGTAAATATGACGACGAAAAACACGTTTTTAACGCTGAATAAGCTGTGAATTGATATGGAGGTTTCAATCGCGCTTATCAAGATATCCACAGGGATAAATGCAAAGTAGATTGAATTGCATGTATTTTATTTAATGTAATGCAAATTGGATTACACGACAAATAAGGACGTATAAGTTGATGTAAAAAAAGGTGTGAAAAATGCGTTTTTAACGCTGATTAAAGTGTGAATTGATATGGGGGAGTGTAGCGATTAAAATAAAAGCATTATGCGACAAATAAAGTCGTATAAAAACCCAAAATAAATAAGAGCATTTTGCAAATACATTAGTCTTTTATAGCAAAAAAGAATATTTTATTGAGTATCGCATTTATATGAATTCGTAGGAGATCTATGAAACAATCCGATTTAAAACGTGGTGAACGCATGGTCGCTTTACTCGTTCATATACTACAAAACGATCCAAAAAAATACACCATCACCGATCTCATGGTCGCTTTAGAATTAGAAGAACAAGAAAGACGCAATGTCCAGCGAGACCTAAAAGATCTTGTGAATATCCCTGGAAACTTTATCATTCAAGAAGGCACCGCTCCAAAGGTGTATTATCGCTCTGGATTATCAAAAGCAAAATTCTTGATATTTCCGAACATGCAAAATACGCTCTTAGAAACACTACTCTTAAACCGCATTGCAGGCATTTACCCTTCTACAGCCGAGCTTATTACAGAAGTCTGTGAAAAAATACGAGAGTCGCTACCGAATAAAGAAAAAAGAATGTTAGACTCATTATCAACAGATCTTAATTCTCGAATACTATTTATGGGAGGCCATGCCGATTTTCAAGAAAACGCCTCGAAGTATTTAACAACCATTTTACAGGCCATCAAAGAAAAAAGAAAAATAGAGACACTTTATATAAAAAATGATGGTGATGACAAACCGTATAGAAGCAAAAGAATACCGTTGTTTATTGTCGTGTATCAGAAAGAACTCTATGTGGGTTGCACTTCTTCAACGAATGTAGGGAAAAACTACTTCATCAAATTTCGCAGAATATCAGATGTAAAACTATTAAGCGAGCATTTTCAAGAAGATCCAAAACTCATCGAACAATTCCGCAAAAAAATTACAACAGGTGGGGGCATGCTTGGAAACATATCAGACACCGCCACCGAAAAAATCCGCATACGAGCACGCAGTTGGATGAAGATGATTTTCAATGAACGCCCTTATGTAAGTAAGCAAACAATCAAAGACGAAATAAAAAAAGGCGAATACACAGGGTATGTCATTATCGACTTTCGCGCCGAAGTCAACGAATCCCTCCAAAGTTACATCACCAGCTTTGGCGACTCCGTAGAAGTGCTATCTCCTGTAACGCTATGCCAAAACATGGCCAAATACGGCAAATACCTAACGCATCATTATAAGAAGTATTTGAAAGGGTAGGTTATTTTATTTAATGATGAATATCACTACTTGATTTATGTTCTTATTAAATCATTCGATAGTCTAATTTCAGTTTTAATTAGAAAAACGTCACTATTTGTCGTATAAGGAGTGTATCTTTATTTTATAAGTCAACAGGTAGTTTTTTGCATGAAAACGGTTTCAGTTATTCTTAGCTGAGAAAGTACTCTTGTTCAAATAATTGTGGATTTTTTATTTGGAAAATTTTGACTTTTTGTTTACCTTAAAAACACAGTAGAGCTTTTGCTCTCTACCAAATGCATTTTAGAAAAGCGAAAGGATAAATACAAATATGACTATGGAAGAAAAATTAATTAAATCTGAAACCATAAAATTTCTGCCGTACATTGGTGAAAACTATTTTAATTCAAATCAAAAAATTTTGGTTTTAGGAGAATCTCATTATGGAAACCAAAAGATGAATTCTTACCCAATGTGGACTAGAGATGTTATTGAAAAAGAGTACTTGCAAGATCTTGCGAAAGGCATAAAAAATTCTTGGATTAAATGCTTTCGAACAACGGCAGAAATATTAACAGGAAAAGAATATAGCTGCTCCGACTATATTTGGAAGGACATTGCTTTTTACAATTTTTTTCAGGAAACAGTTGGCGATAGTAATCCTAGAGATAAAAAATATATAACAGCAGAATTAATCGAGAAATCGAGAATGGCGTTAAAAGATGTTTTGGAAATACTAAATCCAGATGTAGTTGTTGTATGGGGCTGGGGAAAATTGATGACTACTTGGTTGCCTATAGAAAGAATCAAATTAAAAGAGACACCCTATATTTTTACGATTAATGAATATCCACCAGTTCCTTTTTGGTGTATGATGCATCCATCTTCTCCTAGACTTAATATAAAATTTCTTAAGAAACTTTGGAATGATGTTCAAGTTTTCTTAAGTTGGAAGTAGAATTACATATTATTTAAGGATTTTCTTGTTATGATACTTAATCTAATTTTCTCAAGGAAGAATTTTTCTTTGTTTTATCGTCAGTATTATTAGATAGTCTTTATTAAAAGATTTCCCGAAAAATCATTATGAATACTTTGACTTTTTGTTTACATTGTAAAAAGGACTCCATAGTGGGTAGCTCTCTATCAAAAGATATTTAAAAACGGAATGAAAAAATTAACATCATAAGGAGAAGAAAATGAAATTCTATTGTAAATGCTGTGGACAATCTTTTAATGACTTTTGGTCCATTGCGAATCTTCCATGTAATAATAGTCCCACGAAAAAGCATCAGGTATATGAGGGTACTGAAACGGGTCCTTATCATTGCATATGTTGTGGGCAATCTTTTAATGACTTTTGGTCTATCGCGAATATTCCATGCAATAATAGTCCCACGAAAAAGCATCAGGCATATGAGGGCAATGAAAAGGGCCCTTATCATTGTAAATGCTGTGGACAATCTTTTAATGACTTTTGGTCTATCGCGAATATTCCATGCAATAATAGTCCCACGAAAAAGCATCAGCCGCTATAATACAGTAAAAGTAAAATATTGTATTTAAAAGGATTAACGGAATAAAAAAGTGTTGGATAACGTTTAAGTACAGAAAAAGATATGGGGCGTCAAAACAAATTAGACGAAATAGTAAAATCCGTAGACAGTGTCGCTGGTAAGTTCAAAGACAAAAGTGTTCCTAAGTGAAACGAGTTCTTTCTTTGGTATTGACCGCTCTTGCCGTAGCTTATAACATTGTCCCTGTGGATTTTATTCCAGTGTTTCCGCTAGACAATTTGCTTGCGACAGGTGCTGCAACCTTTAATCTTATCGAACAGAATACGCAAAATCAGCAAGCCTTGATTGCAAGAATATCAAAGTTTCTTAAATGGTGTTTTGTTTTGCTTTTGATCTTAGTGATACTTGTTTTTGGTACGTTCCTTGCATTAATTTTTAATTTGATTTTTGGCATTGAGGTGCTCCCCAAAAAGTGTACAAGATTGAGTGATAGTTCTTCTATCTTTACATAAGGAGAACATATGACACAGAAAACAGGCAAACGCTATAGCGAGGCTCAAATAATCAGAGTTTTAGAAC
>JAAYXQ010000028.1 GCA_012515825.1 Fibrobacter sp. | reverse complement strand
GTGCAGGCTCTTTAATTGCTTTAGCAAGCCAAGAGCTTTATATGCTTGAAGGCACAACCATTGGGGATTGTGCTCCTATTGTGCAAGGTACCGATGGAACTCCAACCATTGTGGGAGAAAAAATTCAGTCGCCACTCCGTGCTAAATTCAGAAATTTAGCACAGCGTAACCATTATCCAGAACTCTTAAGCGCGGCTATGGTTACGCCAGAACTAGAAGTTCTGGAGTTGCTACACCAAGATTCTATTCTCATTATTGAAGGGAAAAATTACGCTAAGTTTTCTGAAGAAGAAAAGAAGTTTTGGGGAACACCCAAGGTCTTAGTTCAAGAAGGCGAACTCCTCACAATGACAGAAAAAGAAGCCCTAGAACTCGGCTTTTCTAAAGCTACTGTACAAAGTAAATCTCAACTTGAAGGTCTATTAGAAATTACTTCGTCAGAAGTAATTGAAAGCACTACAAGCGAAAAAATCTCACGTTTTATAGCCGCCATTTCTGGACTTCTTTTGATTATTGGCTTTGGTGCTTTATACTTAGAGTTTAAGACTCCTGGGTTTGGCCTTTTTGGTATCATCGGTATTATCGCCATAGCCATTGTCTTCTTAGGCCAATACGCAAGCCATATCGGAAGCTACTTACCTTTAATTTTACTCGTAATAGGTATCCTTTTATTTGTTGTTGAAATATTAATTATGCCAGGAACTTTCTTATTTGGCGTTGCAGGGATTGCAGCCATGATGATTGCTCTCGTAATGACTTTTGATATTTCTCAATTGCCTAGTTTCTTGTCTTCTGGTTCTTCTTTTGACGCTTCCCCTTGGCTTTATGGACTCTTCTTTATCTTTACTTGTGCTATCATTGCACTCATTTTCCCAATCATCGTTTCAAAATATATTGTCCCTTTACTGCCAGAGGGTTATACCCCTATGCTAAAAGCAGACCTTGCAGAAGCGATTTCTCCTACAGAATCGATTCAAGACATTCACATCGGTGATATAGGCACGACTAAAACTTTTTTAAGACCCGTAGGCCATGCCGATTTTAAAGGTCAACTTCTCGACGTACAAACTCGAGGAGAAATTATTGAACCAGGTGAACTGATAGAAGTCACTCTTGTTCAAGATGGTCGTCTCTGGGTCCAAAAACACACTAAAAATTCATAACATCTACAGGAGAAACAATGAATCCCATTCTCATTATAGGAATAATTATTGCAGCCATCATCGCACTTGTGCTGCTTGCTTTTATCGGTAAATTTTTCAGCCTCTGGCTACAAGCTTTATTCTCTAAAGCTGGCGTTAGCATTTTCCAACTGATTGGTATGCGCTTACGTAAAGTGCCTCCACAGACAATTGTAGAAGCTCGTATCTTAAGTTGCAAAGCGGGTATTCCTGTCGATACCAATCTTTTAGAAGCTCATTATATGTCTGGTGGTCAAGTGCTTCGTGTCGTACAAGCCTTGATTGCCGCCAACAAAGCCAACATTCAATTAAACTTTAAAGATGCCACAGCCATTGATCTTGCTGGTCGAAATGTTTTAGAAGCCGTGCAAATGTCTGTGAATCCAAAAGTGATCCAAACACCTAAAGTAAGCGCCGTTGCTCTTGATGGTATTCAACTTCATGCTGTCACTAGAATTACTGTACGCGCAAGCATTCAGAAATTAGTGGGTGGTGCTGGAGAAGAAACGGTTCTTGCTCGTGTTGGTGAAGGTATCGTTTCTTCTATTGGTAGCGCTCAAAGCCATAAAGAAGTGTTAGAAAATCCTAATATGATTTCTAAAAAAGTACTTGCCTCTGGTTTAGATGCTGGCACTGCTTTTGAAATTTTATCGATTGATATTGCAGACGTCGATGTCGGGCAAAACATCGGTGCTATTCTTGAAACAGACCGTGCCGAAGCAGACAAGAAAATTGCTCAAGCGAAAGCAGAAGAACGTCGTGCAATGGCTTTTGCTGCTGAACAAGAAATGAAAGCAAAGGTGATGGAAATGAGAGCGAAGTTTGTCGAAGCAGAAGCTCAAATTCCAATGGCCATGGCTTCTGCTCTTCGCGACGGAAAACTTGGTGTAATGGATTATTACAATCTTAAAAACATCGAAGCAGACACTCAAATGCGCCGTGAATTAGGTGGCACGCAGGAATCCAATTCCTCCGATAAGTAATCTATGGAAGGAATACTCATCATAGTCATTTTTGCGGTTGTCAACATTTACAGTAGTTGGCAAAAACAAAAGAAGAAGTTTGAAGCGGAAAAGCGAGGAAAAGAATCCTCGTCTGATCCGCTTGCTCCTATTCCTTTGGATCCGCTGCAAGAATTACTACGTAAATTTGATGAAGCCCAAAAAAAGTATTCTCAAAATTCAGAAGACGTTCCAAATGAAATGGAAGATTTTGAGAAAGAAAGATTTGAAGACGATTTTGAAGGTGAGGTAATAAAAGAAGAACCGGAAATCAAACCAGTTGTTTCTGAAACCCCTCCTCAAGAAAGTCCACAAAAAAAGTTTGTTCTAAATGAAACGCACTCAAATCCAGTGCCTCAGAATCAACCTTCTTTTGCACCTACTTCTCTAAATCAAAGTGAACCATTAAATAGTCAAATCAATTCTACCCCAGAATCAAAGACTATTTTAGAAAAAGCAGCATACTTCGCTATTACTTGTAATACGATATCAGAAGATCTTCTCATCGAAGAGTTTATGATTGGAAACGCGAAGGCCGCTAGCTTAATCAAACAACTTGAATACTTGGGCATTTGTGGAAAAAACATGGGGGAACTCAATCGCATCGTTCTTGTCAAGAATGAGAATGACTTAATAAATATATTAAAACGAGCTAGCGATCTAAATTTAAGCCAAAACCCAGTTTCTTTTGAAGTACGTCACAAACGCAAGTTTGTGTTCAGTAAAGAAGAAGCAGAAAAAGGGGTTATATGGTCAAAAATTTTAGACGAACCTCGATTTAAAAAGCATTGGACTCCCCAGTCTCGATAATAAAAAAAGGCACCAGTAAATGGTGCTTTTTTATTTTCCATTAAATTTATGATTTACAAAAGAAATATGTTGATCTTTTTCTGACGGATCCATCTCTATCGTTAAAGCCCATGGAAGGCCTTCGCCAATCCTTTTAGGAGAAACCCATACATGAAAGCGATTATAAACTTGAGCATCTATAATCAGTTTTGATAATTGAGAACCTGCTTCTACCAATAATCGGTGCATTCCTCTATTAGATAAATCATCAATTATCTGCGTCCAATGGCTTAAAAAATTATTTCCTCTTAATAAACGAACTTCAGCTATTTCTTCTATCTCTTTTTGTGGAACTTCAGAATAGATGATGGGCTTTTTACCTTCATGAAACATTCTGTAACGTGAAGAAAGAAGGCGTTTTCCTACAAGAACAATGCGCTCAGGTGAATTCCCTTCTAACCCTCTTAAACTGAGGAGAGGATCATCTGCTTCTAATGTTCCTCCTCCAATTAAAATAGCATCTGAAATAGAGCGTAAAGAATTGGTCCAATGATTCGCTTCATCTCCTGTGATCATTAAGCGCTCTCTATTCTTACCTGCAATGAAACCATCTTGAGTTTGAGCCACTTTCACTTCTACAAAAGGGCGTTGGTTACGTACAAAATAATCGTAAGCCTCGTAAAAACGATTTGTTTCTTCACTTAATATGCCTTCAAAAACTTCTATACCAGCAGCCTCTAATATTTCTTTACTCTTGGAGCGTACGGCTGGATTTGGATCAGGATGGCTATAAAAAACACGACGAATACCAGCCTCACCAATGGCTTGTGTACATGGAGGCGTTCTACCGTAATGACAACAAGGTTCTAGAGTCACCCATAAATCAGCACCCAAAGCTTTTGGACCAGCATCTTTAATGGCCATCACCTCTGCATGAGCGTTACCTGGTGCTTGTGTAAAGCCTTTTCCAACAACTATCCCATTAGAAACGACAACCGCTCCAACAGGAGGATTTGGACGACTGACTCCTATAGCAAAGTGTGCCTGCTGAAGAGCAAGGCACATATATTTAGAATCTGTTGACATTAAAAATTACAAACCAGCAGGCGCTTGAGAAAAACCGCCACGGATATTATAAACTTCTTTATAACCCGCTTGTATAAGCATAGAGGCAGCGGCGGCACTACGACGACCAGAACGGCAGTAAACTAATAGCTTTTTATCTTTCGGTATTTCAGAATAACGGCGATCTAATTCTTGAACAGGAATATTTAAGGCTCCAGAAACATCACCTTCAGCAACTTCACTAGGAGTGCGCACGTCTAAAAATAGAGTTTCTCCTTTTTGATTTAATTGTATTGCTTCATTCCACTCAATCGTTTTATAAGAGATAGTCTGAATAGGTTCTTCTTTCTTTACAACAGGTTTACTCTTTGCTTCTTTTTCAGAAGAAGATTCGCTACAACCAAAAGAAATAAAAACACCTAACAATAAAAAAAGAATTCTTTTTTTCATATTGATCTCACATTACATATTTAAGTTTAAGGGTGTAATTCTATCAGTATTAGAGATCAAATAAATCCCAAGTACTGCAGAAACCGATTTCGACTCATCTTCTAACGGCATGAAACTGTAAAATAAAAGATGACGCACAGAATCTGGGCCAATAAAAAGTTCTGTTTTTCCAGAACAAGCTTGTCTAGTTTTAATCACTCTTAGTGTATTATCTTTTAAGATGGATCCTAATGCAGCATTCACTGAAAAGGATTGCATGTGTTCGCCAATCACTTTAGAAGGATTATACTGCCCTAAATCAGAAGCATACGTTTGATTACACCCTAAGTAAACCTGGTCTTTATCTACCCAAAAAACGCGCACATAGGGTAATGACATGATGGAATCAAATAAATCCGTTTTAATCTCAGGTGATGTTTTATTGATTAGAGCATGATCAACCAAATGACCAGAGCCATAGAGCATGAGTCGGCCATTTATATTTTTATCAAGAAGCCCTCGAACAGAATACCATACACGAGATTCATCGATACCATACAAACGAATAAAAATTTCTTCTGACGAAGGGACATCCCGACCATATTCAGAAAAATGTTGAACACGGGCATTAATCACATTTTCAACTAGTCGAAGATCTTCTGCGGGCATGATCTCATCCATAGATACTCGACCAGGGGTTCTTGATGGAACTCGATGACGTTCGAAAACTACTGGAGTTAAAATAGACAGCTCTCTTTTTTCAACATCAATTTCCCATACAATATCGGAAGAAAGCCTTAAAAATATTTGTAATCTTTTCTCGATACTATTGTGATCTGAGCGCAATTTTATCACTGAATCGACATTCTTAAAATAGCAGACGAGTATTTTTTTCTTGGATTCCCAGCGAATTTTCTTTCCATACATTTCCACCCAGCACCAACCTTCTGAGCCATGGCGACATCTAAAAACAGCCGTTTTTATGCGATCATCACTTATCGGTGCTTCTAGTGAACGAACTAATAAATCTAAATCATCAGGATGAACAAATTCCTTTAGATAGCGCCCCTTAAGTAATGATGGAGGCATTTCTATTGTATTCACAGATGAAGGCGACACATATAAAAAAGAAAAATCTTCTGAAAGAGAGGCTATAAATTCTTGAGAGAAGACTTCTATTAGCTTTTTATTACTTAAATATTTTTGTAACGCTAGTAACTTATAAGACAAAAAAATACAAACGATAACCAAGACCAATATAATTGAAATTAGAGTAAACATATCCATCATACATTTCTCCTTACAGGATCTAAACACACAGCAGCTTATTATTATTATTTAATAAACTTTTTACCATAAAACAAAAGTTTAGAATAATTCTTTTACTTAAACCTTTGTCATAACAAAAAAAACGTTGTATTTATGTGATCTATATTACTTTCGAAAAATATTCCAATTTAAATGAAAAGAATTAGAACTAAACTGATTGGAATTTTTATAAATACCTGCTCCCAAAAGAAGATTCCGAAAGGAAAGAATTAAACCAACAGAAATCTGCGGTCCTGGGTAAGAAAACGCACTTTGAAAACGAAGTGCTCCAAAATCAATAGATTGCCCCACATTCAAGATACCTTGACCTAATTCCAAAAAGAAACGAGTCCCTGATACAGAACCCCAATGTAGCCCTCCCCACCATCTTTTTTTTTCTTCAGAATTAATGATATAAAGACCTCCAAATGAGAATCCTCCTACTAGTTTCAAATGAAGTCCTATTTTTGTAAGATGTGTTGCCCATGAATCTATTCCAGGAACCCACTCTGTACGCCATACATGACCAATCCCTATATTAAAACGACTTTTATGAAGGGCGATTTCTCCACTAAAACTAACCGCCCTATATATTGAATCTAAACTCAATAACGAAAATAGAAAAGCACTCCTGTAAAAAGATCGTCCCCACTCAGAACTGAATCCAAATTGATCACAGTCCTCAACTGCATTCAAATTGTTCCAAAAAGCACTTAACCACAAAGAATCCGTACGCCTTGCAGGAGAACTTTCTTCACTTGGAGCACCGCTTTCTAAAGTACTTCCCATAAAACCCCAAAAGCCTGGATACATAGAACTAGGGAAAGAAGGATTTTCTGCACATACTGAAGAAAAGCTAAGGACGCAAAACAACACCCACCACTTTTTCATAGTGCCCCACAGAAAGACGAATAAAATTTGGGCCTAATTGTCCCTTTTGTTTAATAGGAATAGAAATCCAATTATGATTTAGTGCATTATTTTTCATATGCCAAAGAAGATTTCCCTGCCCCGAAAGTAACTCGATTAAAACACCTTCTTCACTTTCTATAAGAATTTGCAATGAATTCTCATCTATAGATTTTGAAATTACTCGTGTATTAATTTTGAATGAAAAAGGAGATGTTTTAGCCTGAATTTTTAGGCCCCTTCCTTGAAAACCAGGGGTATTTTCAGCTCTTCCTGTTTTAGGGTTAAAGCCACTTGGGCATTCAATACCTGTTTTTTTATTCCAAATGGTAGAATCTAAAACTGTATTTTTATAAGTCAAAAAAATAGTATCACTCGTATTCTTAAGGTAACCTAAAGCCACTTGCTTAAAAAAAAGATCCGCTAATCCTTTTGATTGAATAAAAGCAAGCGTATCTTTTGTTAAAATGAGTGATTGATGAGAATCAATAGAATCTTCAACGGAAGATGAAATTAAACCTCGCTCTCCCAAGCCAAAATGGACTAAGGGTAAAGCTCGATTTTCTTGATTGTATATTTCAATCCACTCAGGAGTAGGTTCTTCTGGGCAATGGTGCACTTCTGTTAAATAAACTGGTGGAGATTCGTGTAAAAACAGTAACGTATCGACTTGATTATTTTGAATATTTTCATCAAGAGAAAGTGCTGCCTTAAATAAAAGAGATTCTCCTTCATAGCGAGAGAATATCCAGAGAGAATCGGTGATAGTCATCGTTTTTGATTCATCTAAATTACGATACTTCAAAGGTAAAATAGTCCATTCAACTAAAGACGAATCACAATTCAAAACCTGTAGTTGTATCTGCCATTTTTTTTCAAGATATTTTGCTTGTTTAATTCGAATAGCACAATCTTTAATACCCGATTCGTATTGACTATTTGCTTCTCCTGGACTCGGAGAAACATAAACCCAAGAATCCTTTTCAGAACTATACCGCTGAAATGATTTTCCATTTTTGGGGATAGGAAGAGCAGCAGAATCGACGCAATTTAATGACCTTAAACTCCAAAAAGAACTTCTGGAATTAGGTAAAGCAGGAAAAGGGAGAGGCCTACAATCCAAAAGCTCACTGGATTTACAAGTAGAGGTATCTCGGTGTAAAAGAAGCCTAGAAGCTTTTATTTGCGTGAAAGCATATTCAATTTTATCTTCAAACTGAATATAAAGAGTGTCCTTGACCGAGAAATCAGACCCTAATCGAATTTCAATAAATTCACCATAAAGATCTACCGTATCCTGAGGATCTGGTAAAAACTCGTTAAATAAAGGACACCCCATCAGTGCGAAACCGCACGAAAGGGATAACAACATTTTTTGGAAACCTTATTATGGGAAAAGCAATTAGAATGCTTTAAACCACCTATTTATTCGATCGCATGATCGTTAGGGAGAATATAATGAACTGGATTTACCGCCTTCCCATTTACCCACACTTCGTAATGAAGATGAGGGCCTGCTGAAAGACCAGTGTTTCCCATATAACCAATGATTTGATATCTCTTAACAAACTGGCCAGACCTTACCATATAAGCTTGCATATGACCATATTTTGTTTCAATCCCATTACCGTGATCAATCGCCACAAAATTACCTAAAGAAGAACTGAATTGAGCTCTTTGAACAACACCATCTGCAGAAGCATAAATTGGAGTCCAGCGATCATTAGCAATATCTATTCCATTATGCATGCGAACAATCCCCTTAATAGGGTGTTTTCGAGAACCAAACGGAGAAGCATAACGCCCTCTTGTTGGAGAAATAGAAGGTATAGACCGCCAATTCGTGTGTTGTTTTAGGATATAATTATTCACCGAGACAAAAGAGCCTTGATTCATTAAAATTTTATTGGCTAACTGACTAGATCTTTCTTGTAGTGCGTCGGCAAGTTCCAGTGTAGGAGAAGTAGACCATACTAATTGTAAAGCAGGATCAATAATACCGCCTGTTCCAAGCTCTCTCGAGTTACGATCCGCTACAGCAAGACCAAACTTGGCATATACAAGATCTTCTTCTTCAAAAAGAGAATCCATAGTTTGATCTAAAGAAGATAATTGGTTTTGTAGACGTTGGAGCTCGCTGTCTAAAGAGGCCCTCTGATGAATCGCCTTACCTAAAAAATGCTGATAAGTGTAAATTAGGCCTGCTTGAACAAATAATAGAAGTAAACCAATAATGATGACTTTACGTACGGCAAAGAAAACACGAAACATCCAGTTAGGAAGTTTCAGCGATAGGGATTTAGAAGAACCCTGTAAATGGATAGTCGTTTTAAAAAAGGACACGATCGGTTAAGTTTAGTAAAAACATTGAAAAACGTAAACCAAAAGAATGATTTTATTGAATAGAATATATGACTATCGATTTACTGTATTCATACCCCACAATAAGTAGGGGTATTCTCGGAAAAGGGCTTTTTTGAGCAGAAATAAACAATATTCCTTCTGGACCTCGGTCTTTTGGGTCTAAATAATAGTCAATAATAAGTGGTTTTTCTGGATTTTTTAGATCCCAGACTATGATCCCCGTCATACGCTC
>JAAYXQ010000222.1 GCA_012515825.1 Fibrobacter sp. | reverse complement strand
TTGCACCTGGTTATGGATATCGTTTGGGTTATCATATAAATGAACACATACTTGTAGCTCTTTATGCGGATTACAAAATCATCAGTTGGGATTATCAAGACTTTAGTGGCGTCGATTCTGGATTGCATCCAGACTATTATATGGGAGGCCTAGGCCTTTCTTTACAGTGGAAATTTTAAAAGCTGCATCCCGTGAATGCGGTACTGCGCAATCAACGCAATCCAGCGGTTGTCTATGGTAACGGTATCTGAAATAGGTGGGATTTTGTCGAGTCGTTCCATCTTGAAAAACGAAAGCATTTCCATGATACTGTTTATGCTTGCGATTTGCTGATTGATGCTCGTGTTGATGCCTTATGGTCGGTGAAAGCGATATAGTCGCCCACTTGAATTCATTTCCTCTAATATAAAAAGATTGGAGTCTCTGATATTACGTTATAACAAGTATTATTCGAGTGCGTCGAATATGTCGAGAACGCGTTGCTGGAATTCTCCGCTAGTCCTTCCGCAAAAGAGTGCTTTGCGCGTGGATTCAAATTCTTCGAGGTTCCAATCTTTGGGGAGGTTGTTCAATTTTTTAACGGCGTCATTTGCATTGCCAGGCTCGAAAGTCATCCAGCCAGGCAGACGATAGGCCTTGATGTAGTCCTCGTTCGCGGCGATAACGGGAACGCCACACTGTAGCGCCTCGAAAAGGACCATCGGCCCACTTTCGAATTTCGAAGTGACCAAGAGAGCGTCGGCCTGTTCGCGGAATTTCTTCTGGATCTCGTTAGGACTAATCCAGTCGATTGTAGTGATTTGCTTTTCGAGATGTTCCTGCGTTATTTTATTGCGTAACGCTTCCGCATCGGGACCGTGACCAATGACTTCAAACTGAATGGCGCTGTTTGATGGTAGTCGCTTTGATATTTCGGGAATGATTTCTTGGCCTTTTTGGCCAAAGTAAATTCTTCCGATATTAAGGATTCGCTTGATTTCTCGTGGTTTTTTTGGCACATCGTTTTCTTTGAATGTGAGTGGGTTTGGCAACTGGAAAACTTCGGTATCGATATCAATAAAACGACGTAAAAGCTGCTCTTGGTAAGGCGTGTTGACAATCCACTTGGTAATTTTTGGATAGATTCTCAATGCAAGTCGGTCGCGAAGACTTCCGAGCGTCGCTTTAGATTCCTTTTGTGTAAAGGCCATCGGGTAGTACGAAATAATCTGTAGTTTCAATTTTGTAGCAGCGGTGATGGCGGGTATGCAACGCTCGATGTTCCCAGGGCAGATGATGAGTTTTTTAAAATTGTCGCTACCAGCACCGTAATCCCTAAAAATCTGTTCAGTTTTCTTATGCTTTTTTGAAATTCTGTCTCGAACAATGGGGAACGGATTCTGCGAATGGTAGGGGAGACTTATTTTTTCGACCGAGGAATTTAAAGCGGTCTTAAATTTCTCCGATGAAAAAAAGAAATGCACTTGGTATTTATCGGCAAGAATATTCGCTATACGGGCGGCAAGAATTTCCTGACCGCCCCATTCCAGCGCATCGCTATAAAAGTACAGGTGCTTGCTCATAATGTACAATATAAAAAATATTGTCTAAGTATAACTTGAATGATGCTTTCTACGTCGAAGTATTCAGATGTAATGAGCTAGCTCACTTTATATGTGATGAAAAAGTACAATTCAGTATATATTTAAGAACGTAAAAAACAGAGTTGTTTAAAAAATGAAACGTCATTTGCTCTGTTGAATTATAGCCTTTTTAAAATGCTCATAAGCTGATGACCTTTTCTATGATGAAAATAAGAATACTTCTTGCCTCTCTACTGTTTTCTGTTTGTGCATTTGCGGCGCCAAATGTTCTTATTAATGAAGTGATGCCTAGTAACATCAATGTTATTATGGATGATGTGAATGATTTTCCAGATAGCTGGATAGAATTGTATAATACAACAAGTTCTTCAATTGATATTCAAGGTTGGTATGTTTCTGATGATATTTTGCAAAAAACAAAATGGAAAATCAATTCTTCGGTTGTTATTCCTGCAAATGGGTATGTGCTTCTCTATTTAGACGAATCAGAAAACATTCCACAACACGCTACTTTTAGATTAGATATCAATGGCAGTACTGTTTTCTTGACATCAAACGATGGCAGTACATTAATCGATTCCATCACTTACATCAAAATGCCTCCCAATCTTTCTTATGGTCGAACAACTAATGGAAAGGCGTGGTTTAAAAAAGCAAGCCCTGGCAAAGTAAATGTAAATTCTGATGCCATTATAAATAATCAGCTTGCTCCAGTTCCTGAATTCAGCCTTTTGGCTGGGGTTTATAAAGGGGCAATCAATGTATCTCTTTCTCTACCTGCAGGGTATAGCGGGCTTAAAATTTACTACACAACAGATGGTTCTGAACCAAACGAACAATCAAGTATTTATTCAGGCCCATTGTCATTTCAAAAATCAACCACGCTACGTGCCAAAGTGATTGATGCCGCTTATCTACCAAGAGTTTCATCGACTAGAAGTTACATCATTACGGATAGAGATTTGACTCTTCCTGTATTATCGATTACGACCGATTCTTCGTATTTATTTGGCCCAGACAAGGGCATTTTTGTATGGGGGAAAAGCTACACAGATCAGTACGCCGAAGAAACAGAAGAGCATCTGTATCGAAAGTATAGCAACTTGTATCACAATTGGCGTAGGCCAATGAATTTGGAATATTTTGATGGAAGTAACCATGCCTCTGTCATTAACCAGTTAGGTGAAATGAGAATTTCTGGTGGAGGAAGTCGTTATGAGCATGAACAGAAAAGCTTTATCATTTATGCCAATAAACGCTTTGGTACTAAACGATATTATTATCCATTTTTCAATGGCAAATCATCTGTAGAAAAAGGAAATGGTTACAAATCGTTAGTCGTTCGAAATGCTGGCAATGACTGTTCTCGAGCGTTCTTACGTGATGCTTTTATTCAAAATCTATATGGTGGAAAAACGAATGTAGACTACCTCGCTTATCAACCAGTTATTGTTTACATTAATGGTGAATATTGGGGTATTCAAAATATTCGCGAACGAAGTGAAGATGATTATTATCTCGCCAATTACAATTTAGAACAAGATGCCATTGATATGTATGATAATAATCAATTACAAAATGGCACAGAAACGGCTTTCAACGCATTAAAAAATTTAGTCTCTGGATCCTTCACCTATGAAGAACTCAATGAACATATTGATATTGATAATTATTTGCGATATAATGTTTTATATCTCTTTGTTTGGAATCCAGATTGGCCTGGAAATAATAACGTATTTTGGAGACCAAGCGATGGCAAATTCCGTTGGGTTCTAAAAGATCTTGACTGGGGATTTGGTCTTGATCGAGGCTTCTCAGGAGACACGGCGGCAAATAGTGCTTTTTATATTCTTAATCCTGGTGTCAATGAAAAAGCATGGGGTTATAACGAGACTAATACATTTCTCTTTAGAAGTATTCTTGCCGATAAAGAGGGCCTAGTAAAACAAGTTTTTGTGGATTACTACCTAGTAACGCTTGGAGATCTTTTGCGAGAAGATAAGATTGTCTCTATGGTGGATAGTTTTGCTGCAGGTATCCGAACGGAATATCCTTACCACTCCAGTCGCTGGGATGGAACTGATCGTTTTACCGCCCCAAACTATCGTAACAAAAAGGCGCTTTCTCCTGAACAATGGGAGGCAGAAATAGAGTGGATAAAAAAATGGGGCAGTGCACGTATTCGTAATGTCTATGACTCGCTTTCGGTTCAGTTTAATCTAGGCGCTTTACAGCCTTTAGAAGTGGCCGCTTCTGTAAATGATACCGCTCTCTTTTTTCTGAATTCCATAAAAGTGCATTATTCCAGTTTTAAGGGGAAATGGCCTGCGACAAGGCCTCTAGTGCTATCTACTACAGAAAAAATAAATGGTTACCAGTTTAAAAAGTGGGAGCTAAGAACTATTTCTGGCTCGGATACATCTAGTGCAGAAACTTTTACGACTCTTAATTTAGATCTCACAAATCGTATTACGGGAACAAATCAAAAAATCTACGTTCGGGCTGTATTTGAAAAGCTGTTGAATTCCATTGGAGAAGAGAAACAACAAAACAAGAGAAATTGGTATGTATTCCCTCCAAAAATAAATGGAGATGATCTAACGATTAAAATAAATGGCGTAATTCATAAGCCTCTAAAAGTCGAGATATTTGATTTCAAAGGCAATCTTATGAAGTCTAGTCAGATGAAATCAAATAACCTACTTATTAATCTAAAAGGAATTCCATCTACAGTTCTTTTGGTTTCTGTTACAAAAGGCAGCGAAAGACAGGTTTTTAAGGTTATTCGAAAATAATTAATGGTTCATCGCCATAAAAAGGCTTTGCTTTTTTTTATCAATACCATACTGATTTCGAATCCACATTATAGACAAAAATGTTTTTTAGATTCCCTTTCAATTTAAATAGCAATGATGGACGGCAAGTTTGCTTGCTTTTGCCAAAAAATACGAAAAGTACCATTTTGATGCATTTGAAGGGAAGTCTAAACCTTTCTTTACAGAGGCTTTTTTAAAAAATGTCTTAAACCCTTCAAAAAACGTTAATTTCTTGCTTTTAGCTGTAAAACAAGTTCATCTCTTTTTTTAATACCTCATTTGACCTCTTTTTTTCTACTTTTTAGACGAAAAAGGACTACAAGGAAGGACCTTGCTGGTTTTTGTTTTTTTTGGATGAAGGTTTTATGTCGAATCGAGTTGTTATTGGCTCCCAATGGGGCGACGAAGGTAAAGCGAAAGTAGTTGATTTTTTAACCTTAGAT
>JAAYXQ010000221.1 GCA_012515825.1 Fibrobacter sp. | reverse complement strand
CGTTATACGCCATGCCAGAAGTATGTTTGCCGTGGTAAAGAAGGAGGATGATTTATGAAAGATTTGGAATGGGAATTACTTGAGGAAGGTCTAAAAGAAGAAGATATAGTGAAAATAAGGGGAGTATCTAAGGGGGATGTTCACAGTCATTGTGGACTCGGTATGAGATTTTTTACATTTAACGAGTGGGCTGGTGGAAACGTAAAAAAACCGTCTATGAGAATCAATGGACTTCCAGGGTTGGATAATTATATTTTTAACAACCTTGTTCAATACATTACCAATAAAGAAGGTTGGGCATTTCTTATCGAAGAGACATTGAAGGAAGCTATCAAAGATGGAGTAAAAGTGTTAGAGACGAGTATCGATTGTCATACATTGTTAGATTTCACTGAGAGTAGCGAGTTTTTTGGAACCATTCTTTCGATTGGAAATCATTATTTGAAGGATATCGATTTTAGACCGGAGTTAGGAATGGCTAAAGATATTACAAATGAAAACCTGGATAAGCTTTTGATCCCATGTATTGATAGCGGGGTCTTTAAATCAATCGACTTGTATGGCGATGAAACTAAAGAAGACTTTGAACGATATAAAGACTATTATAAATATGCAAAAAGCAAAGGGCTTAAACTTAAAGTTCATGCCGGTGAATTTCACGACCATCATAATGTACAAAAAGCCATTGAAATACTGGAAGTCGATGAAATTCAACATGGTATCGGAGCTGTTTCCAGCGAATATGTCATGGATCTAATTAAAGAAAGAAAAATCAGGTTGAATATATGTCCCAGTAGTAATTTTGTTCTTGGAGCAGTTAAAGATATGACAAAACATCCTGCTAAGAAGCTGTTTGATAAAGGGATACCTCTTACAATAAATACAGATGATTTATTAGTATTTAACAGTGGAGTCTCTGAAGAGTACTTATATGTATATAAACAAGGATTATTTAGTGTGGATGAGCTAAATGAAATAAGAAAGAATTCATTACTATAGATAGCAATATGTAACGCCAATATCCAAGAATACATGAAGTATGTATTAGAAATATTCTGGCACAGCGTATAACGGCAAGGTTTACGGCTCCACTATCGTTTCGCCCAAATTGATTCACCAAGCGCAGTCGCGCTAAGGTTCATCAACTTCGTAAACATACGGAACGTTGTTTGCAATAAACTGGCATGAGGAATAAGACCGCCACCGGAAAAAGAATAAGAGCGCGCAAGGAAAAAAGAATAAAATGACACCTGAGTTTAAATCGAAAATATTAAATGATCTTAATAAATCAGGATTTCATTCAGAAATGAAAGCTATTCAGATTTTTCAGCAAGCGGAATGGATTTGTAATGTTTCTGCTGGGTATTTTGATAAGGATGAAGAAAAATCTAGAGAAATTGACGTCAGTGCCTATCGGGGTATTGTTGAAAATCAAATTACTTGCTTTATTCATATTATTGCGGATGTTAAAAAAAGTGATAAACCTTGGCTTGTGTTTAAGAATAATGGGCCTTGGTATCAAACTATTGAATCTAAAACAATACTAAACATTCTAAATTTAAAATTAATTGCAAATGATTTATGGCCCATTCTTTCTACCGAAGCAATTTCTGGTAAATTGAAGTGGGTTGGTTATGGAATACATGAATGTTTTAAGGAACCAAATGTAAATTCTAAATGGTATAGCAGCTTTGTCTCTGTTATTAAAGCGTGTGAAGATTTGGGGAATACAAAATGGGAACCATTTAGTAAAAATAATTCAAAAGTAATTGTATTGGTTAAACCAGTTGTTATACTTGATGGTACATTATTGGCAGCCGGATTAAATAGCAGTAATGAAGTAGATGTTTCAAATGTCCCATACGCTTCAGTTGATTTTTATTATAAATCACAAAGGTATTCAAGAGAAGATTATAGGATTGATGTAGTAACATTAGATAGACTAAAAGAATATCTTGATATTTATGAAAATGTAAGCAATCACATTCGATCTGTTGCATACTCGAAGATAAATCAAGCTTAACTTTATTTATAAATTAATAAATGCAAAAATGTTGGTAAGGTATTTACAGTAAGTAGCTTAAATCTTTCAGATCAGTAATTTCGGAATCTTTTTTTAAGAAATTAATTTGATAATATTCACATTTTTCAAAGGACCATGTATGCCTAAATGCCTGATCATTGTTGACAATTCAAACATTTTCATTGAAGGCCAGAAGTTCTCTGCCAAAAATAAAAATGTCTTAAAAACAAATCCATGTGACAAAGATATATGCGATCCATCGTGGAGAATATCTTTTGGTCAATTATTAAAAGATGTTTCGGAAGGTCAAGAAATTATAGAAGCTGTTTTGGTTGGTTCCCGTCCACCCAAAAATGATTCTGTTTGGGAATGTGCAGAAAATGAAGGATTTAAAGTTACAGTTCATGATAGAAATACTAGGAATGAAGAAAAATCTGTTGATACAGAACTTGTTGCACAGGGAACAGAAATTATTTGCTCAAGTGCAGAGCCTGGTATTTTGAAAATATTATCTGGCGATAGAGATTTTATCCCTTTAGTAAGTGTCGCACATAGAAAAAACTGGGAAGTAGAAATGTGGGCTTTCAAAAATGCGTATAAACCAACAGGTGAGATGGCACAGAGTGTTGACCGTATAAAACCACTCGATGACTATTTTAACAATATTGGCCATTGCGAATTTAAATGGCCCTAAGGATTTTAGTAACACACTGGTATGTTCAATATCTTTGCAAGTTTTAAATATGAGTAAAAGAGTGCGCGCAGATAAAAGAGGTGGCGGGGAAATTAAGATCATGCCAGTTTACAGACAAACAACAGTTAAAAGCCAAAATGCCTGCCGCAGGCGCAACACAGGCACTTCGGCTGTTTAACAGCCCGTTATGTGCAATAAGTGCGAATACTATAAAATGTTAATAGGAATTAAAAATGGAAAACTATAAATATGAAATCAGTAATTTTAACCCGAAAGTTGCATCAGATGAAGAGAATGCAAAGTTCACAAATTGTTGCAAAAATTTATTTGATAATGAAAAAGATTTCAAATATCTCTCTTTTACCGGAATAAAACATACTGATGAACTGCATAGTTATTGGAGAGAAACATTTGATCCTGCAAATAAGGAATACTTAATAGTAAAAGATGGTTTAAATATCGTTGGACTTTGTATAATTATTAAAGATATTTCGGAGAAATTTGAAATTTTAGGAATGATTGTAGATGCTGATTATAGAAGAAAAAATATTGCAACTCGTTGTTTATTAGCAGCTGAAAAGAAAGCTGCAAAATATGGATTTAGAGCAGTCCATTTAAACGTGTTTTGCGACAATAAGGCTATGCTGATAAATGTAATAAAACTTGGTTATAAGCCTACTAATATAGAATATCATAAACGTTATGATGGGGAAGATTTATTGTCTCTAGTTAAATATTTATAGTAGTAAATTCCGAATCGCACTTACAGCACATAACAGCCCCAAGTTCTAATAGTCAAAACACTACTAAAACTTGGGGCAACCCGTT
>JAAYXQ010000220.1 GCA_012515825.1 Fibrobacter sp. | reverse complement strand
GCTCACTTCAAGAACAGTTTATTCCTATGATTTCGAATGAATTAGTGCTTCGAAATTTTCATCTATTAGAAAAGTCTATTGATAATGAATCGGCTCTGAATCGACTACATCGCTCTGAATTAAATGCTTCTCTTGGGCAATTAGCAGCGGGCCTTGCTCATGAATTAAATAATGCGATTGGAGTGATTGCTCGAAAAACGGACTTTATTGCTGAAGCTTTAGATCGTATTATTGAATTAAAGATAACAGAAGCACACGATTTGTTTCATTTGGGTGAAAATTATAATGCCATGATCTCTTCTGAGACGATTCGCGAGCGGACTCGATTATTTGAGAAGAAAAAGAATCTCTCTCATATGGCTGCAAAAGTTTTAGCACGTATAGTCGATTCTGAAGAAGATCTTAATAAGCTTGATCAAAAAGTATTAGATGATTTTGAAAATTTATCTCGCTATTGGGAATTAGGGCATGATGTTCGAGATATCCGTTTAGCGGCAAAACACGCTGCCGATATCGTGAAGTCCGTACGCACTTTAGGGGGAAGTAATTTCACTCGAAGCGAAGGCTTAAGTATTCATGAGACGTTATCTAGAGCCATTTCTCTCTTGAAGCCTAATCTTCATGATATTAAGCTTGAAGTGGATTTAGAAAGTGCTGAAAAAATGCCTTTGATTTATGGTGATATGACCGAATTAGTGCAAATTTGGGTGAATATTATAAAAAATAGTTGTGATGCAATGGAGGCTGCTGAAACAAAAGATCCAAAAGTCACCATTCGTTGTTCGCATACAAAAACGCATGTCTTTGTTCATATCACAGATAATGGGCCAGGAATTTCAGAAGAAAGTGCAGAAAAAATTTTCCAAATGGATTTTACAACGAAAAAAAATGGACTTTCTTTCGGTTTGGGCTTAGGGTTAGCTATAGTTCAACGAATTGTGGATAGTTACGGAGGCGAAATAATCCTTGCTTCTCGTCCTCAAAATACTACTTTCAATATAAAACTACCAATAGAGAATCATTATGGAAACGATTAATATAATATGTGTCGACGATCAATCCGATGTTCTTGATGCCGTAACACGCGATTTACGTTCTTTGGAACAGTTTTATCGTGTGGAAGGTGCTGAATCAGCAGAAGACTGCTTGTCTTTGATGGATGAAATGGATGAACGAGGCGAATCGGTTGGACTAGTTATTTCTGACCATGTAATGCCTGGAGGAAATGGGGTTGAATTACTTCAGAAAATTTCTTCGAATCCAATTTTTAAAGAGACAAGAAAAATTCTATTGACTGGTCAAGCCAATCACGCTGATACCATTCGTGCTGTAAATGAAGCTCATATAGATAATTATTTTGAAAAGCCTTGGAATCCAGAAGATCTTTTAGCTACAACAAAATCTCTTTTAACAAGCTTTGTTTTAGATAAAGGGTTTGAGTACAAGGATTTTCTCCCTGTCTTAGATCAAGTAGTCTTACTTTCTTATCTTAAGAAAGACTAAGAATTTTTTATAGAAATAAAAAAGCCTCTTATTAAAGAGGCTTTTTTCGTGGACGATACTGGACTCGAACCAGTGACCCCTACCATGTCAAGGTAATACTCTAACCAGCTGAGCTAATCGTCCGGGGTTGCATGCAATAGTAGAAAGTGACCGTAAAAATGTCAAGGGGGTTATTCTTCTGGAAGCCAATAACGAAAGCGGCCTGTTAGGTGAATCGCTGGTAATGAATCCACACACTCTCCAGATCGGCAATCCACAAAAAATAAACTAAGATCGGCAGTCCAAGTGGAATCATCTTTTTGGTCTATTGTAATAAAGTTGGAATCGCCTGTTAAAGTGGCTTTTGGGCCAGTGGCAAAGGAAAAAGACGTTTCTGTATAGACAGGTGAATTTCTACCTAATTTAGGAGAATAAACCATAAAGGTTAGACTATGACCTGAGGAATTACTTTGAGTTTTTGCTAAAATAAAATGTCTGTTTGTAGTTGGGAGAATAACATCATTAGCGTCATATTCCAATTCGTAAGAATCTTTCCCGTTTAATTTATATTTAACATATCCCCCTCCATCAAATTCCCAGCCTGAATTAAGATTCTCACAGGCAATGAAAAAAAGTGAAAAGAATAAGAGATAATAACGCATTTAATTAAATTAGCAATATTGACAGGTTTATATAACTCTAATAAAACATAATGAGAGTATTTCCCTCTTATTTTAATGATTATATTAATGATGATAAACTGTATCAATGTAAGCTTATTAGCCCTTAAGTATTAGGAGATAGTGATAATATGATACCTTCTGTTCAAATGATTACAAGTTTGCAGGGAGATCTATTTTACTCTTCTTTTGATGTAACGTCTCATCGAGAAACGATATGTAATATCCTATCGGGTGCATTAAATCAAAAAGTGAACTATAATGATATTCCCTTAAATGATTTAGGACGTCCAGATTTATCTTCTTGGGGAATAGATGCTAATTGGACTCATTCGCATAATACTTGTGTTCTAGTTTATTCTTTTAATGCAAACGTTGGGGTTGATTTAGAATTTCACAAAAAAAGACCGATCAAATTAGCTAATCGTTTTTTTCATTCAGACGAAATTCAAGCGATTCATGATCAGAAAGATCCGCTTCTTTCAGAGCATCTGTTTTTTCAGTTATGGACTAGAAAAGAAGCTTTCTATAAATGCTTTGGCGGTAGCTTTTTTAAGGATGTATTGCCTCGTTCTATGCTCCATGAAGATGAAGTAATGTTCTCTTTTCTTGAGCCTTCTTTGGGAGATCTAGAAGAACGGCCATATTCTTTTTGCATCGTCGCTTCTTTAAAACACAATTCGTAGAATTAAAAAGAACGTTTTTAATTAGCTAGAGGGTTTGGTTCGTGAGGGGTCGAGTCTTTTACAAATAAAGGTAATAGAGCTACTTCAATTTGATCCACGCGTAAGCGAAGCATATATTTCCCTTCTTCAGCAATATGAAGCCGCTGCATATTTAAAATCATGTTAATCGTGCCGCTTTCAAAGAAATCGCCAAGAGGAGGAAATGGAATTTCTGATTCTAGAGGAGGAATTAAATTTTGATCCTGCAAATTAGAAATACTTAATCTAAAGGAATGCATTGTCGCCTCAGAACGTTGATAACGAATTCTGAAAACAGCACTACACTGAGGATATATAAAAGGTAATGGCGTAATTAGGCGATCAAATGCTCCGAGAATATTAAGCCTGCCACCTTGATCGGTGGCGGCGTCACAAAGAGCTGCAATTTCGACTATCATGGATTCTCCCAGTTGTCACCTAAGTATTTCATCACTAGGGGACCATTGTTTTTATTTCGTAGTACTGTACTTGCCGATGCAGGCTGCTCTAAGGCTCGCATGGCAATAAAGACATCTCCATTGCTAGTAATAGCAATACTTGGTTGATGTCCTCTTAAATAATATTTTTTAGACATAACAAATAGGTTTTTGAAGTAAGGAAGCTCATTTTCTCCAAGAACATTCCATGATGCTCCATCGAAGCGATAGGCGTGAACTTGAGAATTTGTAGCTCTATTGCTTTCGTCAAAAACAGCCACTGGATTGCCGCTTGCATTAAGAACCATACTTACATTGGATGACATTCTTCCAAAACCAGAATGAATATTTCCGTTAGTGCTCCAGTTGACACCAGAACCCGCATTATTGGTGGCTGAATAAATTTGTGGGAATCCAGTTTTATCGCCATTATTGCGGTTTCTAAAGGCTAAGTAGAATTTATTGTTTGCAAATTGGAGCTGAATCGATTCAGCGCTTGTCGAGGTAATCCCAGGAGTTGATCTATATGTGTTTCTGTTATTGTAATAACGATTCAGTAGTTGATAATCTGTATTTGTTTGGACTCCCATAGCTAGCCAATTTGAAGAACCGTCAAAAGCAATGTCTAATTCTCTGAGAGCTTCGCTAAAGATGCTTATTGGAGAATCAAACGCCACATCAGCTGTATTCCAAGCTTGATAATAGGATTTAGTTAAAGTCGATGACGAAGGATCTGTATTTCCTATCCAAGCTAATACGGGTGCTTTTGTGGAAGGACGAATTTTCATCTTCATTTTAGCGATATGAGAATTTCCTGTACCAGAACCTAATTCAACCCAAGGAGATGTTCCTCCATTAGATTTTAATATATGCCCACGATGACCTGTGCTGTCTAAGTAGGCAACAAATAAATCCGCATCCGCATTTACAGCGAGTTGAATAAAAGAAGGTGTACCACTAGGAGTAATGGGTGAACCAATACTATTCCACTGTGAAGTTCCATTAAACTTTTGAACTTCTATTTTGCCTGATTCATTCACGAAAGCAATCGTTGGTTTATCATTATGAACAATTAAATGTGGTGCGACAGGATAGTTTGTTAAAACAATTACAGAATCTTCTCCATAAGACTCATTGTTCCAAGCTTTTCTAAAACGAATGGTTTTATTCACTTGCTCAGCACGATGTCTATAAAGGAATGCTGCCTTGTAATTAGGGTCTGTTTCTGTGGTAGTACTATCTCTATAATCCAAACGTAATGTAATAGAACCTTCAGATTGTCTGCGAATAAAAGCATCATTGAATTCAGCAATGCTAGTATCAATCGATCCGTCGGTTTCTCCTTGATACCAGTATGTTGGATCATAATGGCTGAATTGCCACCAGAAATCTTCTAAGTTCGCGTTACCAAGAGTTCCAATAGTGGAATTTGAAGCGTGAATATTTGCAGAATAGAAATATTTACCATTTGGAGTCACCGTTTCATCTCCACTCCAAATAAAGGTTGTGTCAGGGGCTGAAATCACACCAATAGGTGGCTCACTGAGAATAAACACTTGGGTTGTATCTTTAGCAAGGTAATGAGTCCCTGTTTCTGAAACAAATACAACGCAGAGAAGGTCTTTTCCTGGGGATGTATGATCAGGTCCCATGGCATGAGCAAAATCACCGTCATACCTCCATGATTCAGAAGGATTTTTTAAAGAATCACTAGTAGGAGTTGCGCAAATCCAGTTAAACCATTCAATGTCGTTCCATACATCATTAATAGTTGCGTCTAAGTCAACGTAATCTCCTGCTTTCACATAAATTTTTTCTTTAGTCACAGTGACTATAGGATTTTCTGTAGAAAATAAAATTCGTGTTGTATCTGTGGCAAGATTTCCGTCATCGTCTGTAGCACGAGCGACACAGAGATAATTAACTTGAGCAGTCGAAGGGGCTTTCCATACCGTATCGTATTGGGATACGGTTTTCCAATGATCATTTATTTCAGAAGCAATACCACAAGACCATTCTCTTTTTGTAATAGATCCCATGAGGTCAGAAGCCGATGCATTTAATGCAATATTTAAGCCTTCACGTAAAAGAAGGTTGTCATTTGCGACAGTGACTTTAGGCGCATCCAGTAATACTGTAATGTGCGTTGTATCCATAGCGGTTTGTTCATCATCATCTGTTACGCGAATAACACATAGGTAATTATTTTGAGGGGTAGATGGCATGACTGCAGTGTAGCGAGGCGTTGTTGTAGAAGACCATCCAAAAGTCTTGCCCGCAGTACCTGCAGGTCCACAACTCCACTCGTATAGAGCAATGTGGCCCATCGCATCATTAGCCATGGCGTCTAAAAGTATTTCGTCATTTATTGTCATGGTTAAAGAATCTTCACTTGCAATCACGGTGGGTGGGTCAAGAACAACTGTATACCGAGCTGTATCTTCTGCTGAAAGCTGATCGTTATCGACAACTCGAATAACACAGTACCAAGTGGTTGCATTCGATGGCATAGAAATTGTTGTGTCAGGGGCAGATATTTCTTTGAATGATAAGCTATTAAGGCTATTGTTACATGCTACGTAGTAGTGTTCGATGAACCCTAATGAATCAGAGGCTATTGCCTTAAAAGGAACAACAGCATTAATTTTTTCTGTGGAAAGCTTGGTATGTAATGTCACTGTTGGCTTATCTAAAATGACTCGGAAATAAATAGTATCAGAAGCAGTTTCTAGATCATCATCAAAGGCTTTTACAATACAGCGATAGGCGCTGCTTTCTGTGCCTGGTAATAGAATTGAAATGGTTTCCGAAATAGACTCTAAAGGTGTTGCAGAATAATCAATGGTATTATCAAAAGCGACGTTCCCATTACTACAACCCCATTGAAGAGAACTAATGGTTCCATATTTATCTGATGCCGTTACCTCAATCGGGACGGTGGCATTAATTTTCTTTACAAGAGTGTCTTCGGACGATTTAATATTAATTGCAGGTGGATCAGAGATGACGTTGACTTTCATGGTGTCATAAGCTATACCAGAATTATCGTCATCAATTTTTATGATGACTTTTTTCATCCCAATGTTTGACCAAGCGAGAAGAGTATTGTTAGTAGTAGTATTTGTAGGACAGCCGTAGCTAGAAGTTAATGCTGCGTCGCATAGCCATGAAAGGCTATAAGAGGTCGCGAATGCACCTGCTTGCCCAATTACATTAAAGCGGACGGTGTCGTTTATGGATACAGTGGTTCCTGTTTTTGGAGAGGAGAAGTAAACAATAGGATCGTTTCCTATAAAACCAAAACGTACTTTTGCCTTAGCTGTTTGATTTTGAGTTGTTGCTTCCATTTCATAAAATACACCATCTTCTTCATTTGCTATGTCCTCAGCTTTAATAGTAAGCGTCGATTTGTTGTCTTCAATCAAAGTGGTTTGAGTATAGGAATCGCCATTGACAACCCAAGTCCAAACAATGGAATCGCTAGGTGGATTAAGATTATCTACAGAAGCAGTAAAGACAAGCTCGTCTTTTTGATTGACCATGGCTGCACTATTTCCGTTGACGAGTAAACTCATCGAACTGGCTTGAATAAAAAAGTTAAGCATTAAGGTGTCTGAAATTAAACCAGCACTATCTAGTGCGATCATCTTGAATGTGTGAGGTCCATCGGGCATGTCTTTAAGTTCCATAGACCATGAGTTTAATTTAACTGTAGAGATCGTAATAGCATTATCATCAAGGAAGCCTCTCGCCAGCTCTACTTGAGAACCATAATCTGCAAAACGACCAGTAATGGTAAAGTCTCGATAATTTAATGTATCGGCTAATTTGTCTACTGAAATAACAGGAGCACTTGGGTCTTTTAATGTAATAGATCCTAAGTCAATTAAATCTCCTGCTTCAATAAATTTGTTTTTGACTAGTTCTGGAGAGAAGCCATAACCTAAGGTATCTCTTGCAGTCATATGATAAATTCCAGGAGGAAGATCTATGGTGAATATGCCTTTTGCATTCGTGTTTGTATAGGCGCGGTTTCCAAGAGAATCTAAAAATTCAATTTTGATTCCATTATGAACGGTTTTTCCTTCTAGTAATACGGTCCCTCGGAAGGTACCCGTTGTTTCCATCACATTTCCAAGAAAGAAGGTTTGAGTAGGGGAAACAGTTGTATCAAATCCATCCGTGACATAGACTTGCCAATAGAGACGTCCAATTAATTTGGTGTCCATAAACCATTTGCCGTTTTCATCAATGGCCTCAAAGCTTTTTTCTTTAATCGGGCCAGCGATTAAGTTAGCATCTGTTAGAATAGGAGGAGTACCATCTCCTGTAGGGCTTTTCCCCACACGAATATGATATCTTAATTGATTGGATATATCGTTATCTTCTGCTTTATAATAGAATGCAAATCGCGCGTCTTTGCTATAACGGCCATTATTTGTGGGCTGCAATAGTTCTACGACTGGTAGTTGATTGTAATGAATCACTAAACTGTCAGTGGTGGTATTACCGTCTTCATCGTAAACACTGATGCGAATATTTTGATTAAAATCAGAATTGAGGTATGCGGAATCAAAAGGAAGATTTATAAATAAAGAATCTTTTGTTTCTTTTGAAAAAATAGGAACGTAGGATGTATCGGCCTTTTTATCTCCATTCCAATCTAGAGAAATACGTGTGACTTGACCTAAGGAATCATTTGCTCTAATGATAAAAGAACCTTTTTGGGCGGCCCGATTCCAAATTGTATCGGTAGGCAAGAATAGATTTGGAGGGGTATCAATCACGCGAATAAATTGATTTTTTCCTGTCGTATCTCTTGCTCCATTTCCATCCACTGCAATAAATAAAGGAGAAAAAATGCCAGTAGTATCAAAAACGTACGTTAGAATTTTGCCGTTAGAGCTAAGCCTAGCTGAATCATTTGGTTGCATTTGCCAAGCATAACGGAATACTTTATTCGCGTTATGGCGTAAAAAGCCCATAAAGTAAAGAGTATCATTTACTGTAATGGATATAGTGTCAGGAACCCAAACGGAGTCAAGATTACTAATAGAGTCTCTAAAGGATGACATATTCTCAAGAGTATCTTGAAAAACAAAAATAATCGAATGATTATTTTTTAAAGTCATATTTTCACGAATCGAGTCTTCTCTGGAACATCCAAAGAGCAATAAAAACAACAAAGATATCACGAAAATAACACGTAATCGCATAAACAAATCCTTTTCTCATCAACTATCGTTTAAAAGTAAATTTATCTTTTAAATATGTTTATAGTTCCTCTTTGGTATGCAGTATCACTTTTTTTTGTTCTTGGTGCTTGTGTAGGTAGTTTTTATAATGTGGTCATTTATAGAATGCCACGAGGGCTTTCCCTAATAAAACCAGCTTCATTCTGCCCGACTTGCAACAAACACATCCCTATTTATCATAATCTGCCTATCCTAGCATGGCTTTTTTTACGAGGAAAAAGCGCTTGTTGCGGTAATAGAATTAGTATTCAATATCCTCTAGTGGAGCTATTATGTGCTCTTTTAGGAGCTTTGAGTGTTATTTTAGCGGAATGGCCTTTGTCCTTCGAGGCTCCATGGACGCAAATCACTAATTCATTTGCTTTATTCTGGCTATTACTTGCTATAGTGCCTGTTTGTGCCGTAGATTTCAAGCATCACTTGATTCCTGACTCCATTTCTATAGGTGGTGTTGTAGTTGGTTTATTGCTTTCTTTAATACCTGGAGGGATTTCTCCAGTAGAAAGTCTTGTTGGTGTTCTTATTGCTGGAGTTGGGCTTTATGGGTTGGGTCTTTTGATGACATTTCTTCTAAAAAAAGAAGCTATGGGTTTTGGTGATGTAAAGCTACTTGCTGGTTATGGTGCCTTTATGGGGTGGTTTTATGCTTTTGAAGTTCTGATATTTGCCGCCTTTTTAGGCCTTTTGGTGATGCTACCTTTGAAGTTTTTTAAGAAAATAAAGGGCTCTGAAGCAGAAAATACCTCTTTTGGCGAGATTCCCTTTGGTCCTTTTCTTTCCATCATGGCTCCAATAGTTTATCTTTGGGGTGACAAAATTTTGAAAGTGTATCTTTCATTCGTTTATTAATTCACTTAGTTAGGTTCTTATGTACGAAGACGTTAAAATCAATCTAAATCCAAATGATATGCCAAAAGAATGGTATAATCTTGCCGCTGATTTACCTACTCCGATGCTACCTCCTCTTGGTCCTGATGGGAATCCTATTTCGCCTGAGCAAATGACGGCTATTTTCCCTCCAAATATTGTAGAACAAGAGATGAGTACAAAGTCCTGGATCTCTATTCCTGAAGAGATTCGACAACACTTAATGCGCTGGCGTCCAACACCCTTGCGTCGTGCTTATTGGTTGGAACAATATTTAAAAACGCCAGCAAAGATTTATTATAAAGATGAAAGTGCAAGTCCTGCTGGTAGCCATAAAGGCAATACCGCCATTGCGCAAGTTTGGTATAACAAGCAAGCAGGAACAAAAACGATTACCACAGAAACTGGTGCTGGTCAATGGGGTGGTGCTTTATCTTTTGCTTGTAAACTGATGGGTATAGACTGTAAAGTCTTTATGGTGAAAGTGAGCTTTGAGCAGAAGCCTTTTCGTAAAGCTCTCATGCGTACTTGGGGTGGAACTTGTATTGCTAGTCCAAGTGAAGTAACAGAAGTCGGTCGCAAGGTTCTGCGTGAGTATCCTGATTGCCCAGGGTCTTTAGGAATCGCTATTTCTGAAGCGGTTGAACTTGCCGTTGGTGATAAAACGGGAAGCACTAAATATGCTTTAGGTTCCGTTTTGAATCATGTGATGTTACATCAAACCGTGATTGGATTAGAAGCAAAAAAACAATTAGAAATGATAGGTATTAAAAAGCCTGATATTGTTTTATCTTGTGCTGGTGGAGGCTCCAATTTTGCAGGGATGGCTTTCCCTTTTACCTATGATAAAATCAATGGTCAAGACATTGAAATTATTCCTGTAGAACCTACCAGTTGCCCTTCTTTAACACGTGGTGTATTTGCTTACGATTATGGAGATCTATCTGGATTTACTCCATTACTACCTATGCATACTTTAGGCCATGATTACATCCCAAGTAGCATCCATGCAGGTGGGCTTCGCTATCATGGTATGTCTCCAATTATTAGCCAAGCCGTAAATGAAGGGTTGTATAATCCAACCTCTGTTGGTCAGAATGAGTGCTTCTTAGCAGCTGTTCGTTGGGCTCGTACCGAAGGCTGGGTGATTGCTCCTGAATCCTCTCACACTGTAGCGGCTGTTATTCGTGAAGCAATAAAAGCTCGTGAAGAAGGTAAAGAAAAAACTATTCTATTTACGATGTCTGGACATGGTTATCTTGATATGGTTGGCTATGAAAAGTTCTTAAATAAAGAACTTCAAGACTTTAGCTTACCTCAAAGTGAAATTGATGAAACCGAGGCTCGCTTAAAGTCAAAAGGCTTCCCAGAAGCACCTATCCGCAGAACGGGAAAATGGACTCCTGGAAATATTGATCATAGTCAATACGCGGATCATGGAAAAATCTAATTTCTTAGATAAATTAAAAACGGAATCTTAATCAAGGTTCCGTTTTTTTATTGTCATTTCGCCCTATTCTTAATAACGAGATAATTCGTTTTGCTTGTTGGCAAAAGGGTTCCAGAGAGTATCGTTTGATTATTGATAATTAAAGAGATTCAGAAGGATTGGTTTTGATTTTTAACGCGGTTTCGACGGCAAGGCAGGCACTTTCTAGTCGCTCTTTTTCTATTGAAGAATCAGGCATTTGAATGGCATTAAATAATGCTTCGTATTCATAAAATAAAGTGTCTTTAATTGGGTCTTGAGCATCTAAAAAAGAAAACGTTTTTATGATGTTATTTTGATTGTCAAAGAGTTCTATTTTTCGTTCTGAAAAAGGGGCGTTGCGATTCACATAAAAATCGATAATAAGAGCATGATTACTATGAATCGGTTGCTTTATTTTTAGTGAGGCCTCATCTTGATCAGCTGAAAGATTTGAATCAATAATTTCAAAAGACTTTTGATTCTCTTTTGGAAAGAGAGAAAAAAAACAATCTAAATCATGTATTAATAAATCAAGAGCCACATTGACATCTCGACACCTTGGAGAATAGGGGTGGCAACGGGTAAAATGAAGAGAAGCTGTTTTTGGTAAAAAGGTTGGGAACTCTTTTTGAAATAATTGAAACCCAGGAGAATAACGCTCGCTGTGGCCTACAAATAAAGCTTGTGATGTTTTTTTTATTCTTAAAAGCTCTCTAGCCTCTATGGCGCTTGTGGCAATAGGCTTTTCAATAAAGACAGAAAAGCCTTGTTTTAAAAAAAAAGAAGCGTAAGAAGCGTGGGTAGATGCAGGACTTGCAATGACTACCACCGTATCTGTTTTTGATAATGATGGTAGAGAGGCAGTGAAACGATTCAGGTCTTCGGTCGAATCTAAAACAGCTTCAAAGGAAAGCCCTAATGCGGACAATCGATTGAAATGTTTAGTTCCCATGGCTCCATGCCCGACCAGAATCGCTTTCATAGAAATTAAATAAAGTACCAAGAAAGATAAACAGCTGGTCTTAGGCTAATGTTAGTACCTGCATCATGAATATACTCAAAATAGACACCTAATTCTCCAGCAATCTCAAAGGCATTTAGGAACAACGCTTTTACGCCAGCAAAGGCATTAATGGCTGCTCCATTAGTATTTTCGCCTGGGTGAATATATTTAAAGGTAGCGCCTGCATATGTAGGTAATAAACTGGAAGGTAATGAGAAAGATGCTCCTGCTCCCAGAGAAAAATTATAGTTGGAGTTATCATCATCATCTCCAGATCGTACAAATTGAGAAATCAAATACAGAGTGATATTTTGTTCTAAAAGAATAGAAGTTCTAAATTCATAGTTGGATCCAGTTAAAATATTAACTCCAATTCCAACTAGAGGTGAACCAGCTTTTTTTGATGTTCCATTTTTTTGTGCTTCGGAAGAAGCGTAGTCATCATATTCGTCGGCAAACGAATTGACTGATAGAAAAAAGAGTATGATCATCAATAGTATTTTTTTCATAGAGGAATCCTTTGTTTTAGGTTTTGTTGTTAAGATGTTTTTTACCATTCCATCGCTGTTTTTTGAATTAAGAAAGTACGAGCCACTTCATCTAAACGAGAAGCATCGTTTTCCAGTTGCATTAGGCCAGCGTATATGGTATAAGGACTTACGCTTCCGCCTTGATCATTACATTTCACCTTTGTAATAATGGCATTATTGATAATTTGCAGATCTAAAATATGTTCGTTTAAATCCACTTCTACACCACGATGGTTAAATACAATGGGTAACTTTTTTTCTTTGAATAAAGTTTCTAGAGTAGAGGGAACTTTTTCTGGAGTATATTTAAATATCATGGCTTTCGGAAAATTCTTAGAAAGCTTTTCTTGTAGCGGCTCAATCCCAATAATTTTTATGCCATGAGGTAAAAAAGCATTTAGCTTTTCAATTAGTGCAGAACGATTGGAATCAGATAAGTCTAGTTTTTGTAAAAGTTCAATACTTATGACTTCGCAGTAGGTTTCAAGCCCTAAAGGCAAGGCCCCAATGTTTACGATTTTAGGCTTAGGACTAAATCCTTCACTGAATTTGATTGGAATATCCATGCAGAAAAAAGTTCTTTCAAAGCAACTAATTGTATTTTGATGAGGAAGAAAACGACTGAGCCCAGTTTTTTCAAAAGTGATTTTATAGAGATAACCTGTTCCTTGAGCTGTTTTTCGGCTTTCTAAAAGAGTTTTTATTTCTTCTGGAGTTCGGCTTGGGGCAGCGTATTTTACGGGGAGAGAAGCTAGTTTAGTATCTGAGCCTGCTCCTGGAATACCGCATTTTTGACAATCGCCCCATTTACAGTTTGGAACGCTAACAGAGTTTTCATCAAAAGCTTTTATCCATTCGTTTTTTAAATAGGATTTAGAAACGCCCGCATGAATGAAATCCCATGGAAATACTTCATCTAAATCGCGAGTTTCAAATAACCAAGAATAATCATACTTTGATTCTTGCCAGAGTTGTTCCCATGCTTCATAATTGATTGTATTGTTGTCGCTTTCAAAAATCATGCCTTTTTTATACGCTTGATAGACAAGTTTCGATATAGAACGATCTCCTCGACTATAGAAAGCCTCTAGTACAGAAGTTTCCCAGGCACTCCAATTGATTTTCACATTTGGATGATGATAAAAACGTTCTCTAACAAAGCGAATATGAGAAAGTGCTGTTTCTTTATCTACAAAAGGCGACCATTGCAAAGGTGTAAATGCTTTTGGAATAAAAATACCAATGCTAACGGCAATTTGGATCCCTTTAGAGTGAGCTCGTCCAATTTGAACTAAGCGTTCTATGAGTTGACAGAATTCTTCCATATCGTCAAGATTTTCTGTCGGAAAACCAATCATTGTGTACAATTTAATCTTGTTAAATTTATTTGAAAAAGCGTATTCCGCCGCATTGTACATGTCTTCATTACTGATCGTTTTATTGATCATTTTTCTAATACGAGTAGAACCTGTTTCTGGAGCAAAGGTGGTGCTCCGCCCTCCTTTCAAGGCGGCTGCTTTACCAGCGAGACTTTGTCCAAAACTATTGACTCGAATGCTTGGAAGAGAAACATCAATATTTCCAAAGAATGGATCGTCGATAATAGAATCGGCTAGGGCTTCTACAGGCTTGTAATCGGCTGTTGATAAACTGAGTAAACCAAGTTCTCTTTCTCCAGTAGCACGTATCCCTTGTTTTGCAAGGTCTATCACATCATCAGGATGTAATTCTCGACAAGGGCGATACCATATTCCTGCTTGGCAAAAACGGCATCCTTGTGTACAACCACGCATGACTTCGATGCTAAAACGATTGTGTACAAGCTGCATGTTCCCGATTAAATTCTTAGTGGGATAATCGGCGGGGTTCATTTCTGGAATAAATAAACGGCGAACCCCTTTTGTAGAAGAATAAGATCCTGTCGCGGGTTCCGCTGGAATGGCTTGATTATATTTATTGAAAATGACTGGGCGAAGAGAGGGAACATAAACGCCATCTAGAGTGGATAAATTTTTAAGGATTTCTTGACGCGATTTTTTCGCTTGACGACCCTCTCCAATGGTTCGCATAACTTCAATAATAGAGCGTTCTCCATCACCAATAATAAACGCATCAAAGAAATCAGCAACGGGTTCTGGATTAGCCATCGCAGGTCCGCCACCAATGATAAACGGTTCTTTTTCGTCTCTTTCTTCTGTCCATGTGGAAATACGACTTAATTCTAAAATATAGGGGACATTAGTGAAATTAAGTTCTGTTTGTAAGGTAATTCCAATGACATCAAAATCGGAAACAGCTGTCCATGAGGCATGAGAGTAAAGAGGAATATCTAAGCGTTTCATCGCTTCGGCCATATCAAACCAAGGAGCGAAAGCGACTTCACAAAGAAGGTCTGGTTCTTTGTTTATTACATGGTATAAAATTCGCATGCCATTATTGGACATACCAATTTCGTATAGGTCAGGAAAAACAAATGCCATTTTGGCAAGCATTTCATCATGATTTTTTGTAATACTGTTGGCTTCTCCACCCATATATCGAGCTGGATTTTCAACGGACGGAAGAGCTAGGCCTAATTTTTCAAGAATTGTCATATAGAAATAAAGATAGAAATGAAAAAAAAGCTTTTTTATGAATTAAATGTTATAATATCTCTTTTTATCCTGTTTAAAAAAAGTAAATTAATTACCATGAATTGGATATTTTATTTTATTTGGGTCATTGCTTTTATTTTGGGAGTTATTGTTGCTTATTTTGTACCTGAATCTACTCTTCCAATAAATGCTAAATTTATTTTTGTTGGCTTTTGGGGGGCCGCTCTTGGAGCTGTTCTCGTCACTATCCTTTCAAAAAAAGAAACAAATCTTTCAGATCCTTTTAATTTTCCAAAACCAGAAACGGAATTAATTCCCATTGTACCTAGAGTAGAAGAAGCCCCTCCAGTGATTGAATCCCCTATACAACAAAAAAAAACAGTTAACACTGTTATAGACTCATTGATATTTCCTACAGAAGCCTGGAATCATTTTTGCCGAAAAGTATTGAAAAATCGCCCTTTTTATGAAGCGATTGATAGTTTGGCTAGTTGTTTACCTCAGATGTTTCAAAATGCTTCTGGTATTTTGTACATGTATAGCGGTGAACAAACGGAGCTTCATAAGATTATTCGCTTTGGAAAAAATGTGATTGGAGATGATGTGATTACTCCTGCGGAGTGTGCTAGTTTTCATATAGGTGATATTGTGGTCACCGATTTTTCTAATGAATTATTATCTCCAGGTTGTACGCATTTACATCATCGTCCTAAAGGTTTTTCTTTTTGTGCTCCATTAGAGGCCGCTGAAGAACATTTTGGTATTTTAACTCTTCAAGTGGATGAAATACCTCAAGGAGAGACTCCAGAATTTTGGAAAGTAAAATTGAGCGTGGTGACTGCTACATTAGGTCTTTACGTCGCGAATCAAAATTTGAACTTGAAATTTCAAGAGCATAGTATTCGTGATACTTTGACGGGTGTTTTTAATCGCAGGTACATGGAAGAATCTCTACAACGAGAAGTGGCTTCAGCCAATAGACATCGCACTCCAATTGGTGTGATTATGATTTACCCAGATCAAGTGAAATCCATTTTAGAAGCTCGTGGTCGCCATGCTGTAGAACAGTTGTTATGGGAGTTAGGGCAACGTATTCCAAAGTATATTAGAACAGAAGATATTCCATGCCGTTACGAGGGCGAAACGTTCTGTATTATTTTACCTGGTGCAGATCTCTATATTAGTCAAGATCGAGCTGAAAAAATCAGACGAGAAATAGAAGGCCTTGAAATTTCTTATGGTAATATTCTCCTTTCAACCACATTAAGTATTGGTATAGCGACGATGCCTCAAAATGCAAATACAGCTCAGGGCTTAATCGGAGATAGTTTGACCGCTCTTCATACTGCGATTAAAGATGGTAAAAATAGAGTCGTTGTTGCCCCTATGGAATATCGTTAAAAAACTAATTATAAAAAAGCCCCACATTCATAGAGAAGTGGGGCTTGATGTTTTAAATGCTTGTATTAGCGAATGACGTCTCGGGCTTTCTTTGTCATTTCTATAAATTCAGAAACACTCATGGAACCTTTATCGCCTTCTTTTCTTTGACGAACAGAGATTTTCTTTTCAGAAACTTCTTTTTCGCCAACGACTAAAAGGAATGGAATTTTTTGAAGTTCACATTGTCTGATTTTATAGCCAAGCTTTTCATTGCTTTCGTCAATTTCGACGCGGACACCAGCGTTTACAAGATCGCGTTCTACTTGTTTTGCATAGTCCACGAACTTCTCAGAAATAGGAAGCACTCGTGCTTGCACGGGAGCTAACCATAAAGGGAAGTCTCCCATAAATTCTTCGATCAGAATACCAAGGAAACGTTCAATGGAACCAACGGCAGCACGATGTAACATTACTGGGATATGCTTTTGGTTGTCTTTACCGACATATTCGGCCCCTAAACGTTGTGGCAAATTAAAGTCGACTTGAATTGTACCACATTGCCAGTCACGACCAAGACAATCTTTTAATACAAATTCAAGCTTAGGACCATAAAAAGCACCTTCTCCAGGATTAAGCTGATAATCTAAATTTGCTAACTTAGTTGCATCTTCTAATGCTTGTTCCGCCTTATCCCAAAGATCGTCTGAACCAACACGTTTTTCTGGACGAGTAGAGAATTTGACTAGAATATCATTAAACCCAAATTCAGCATAAATATCTTTCACTAGTTTGCAGAAATCGGAGACTTCGGAAGCAATTTGTTCTTCAGTGCAGAAAATATGAGCATCATCTTGAACGAATCCGCGAACGCGCATAAGACCATGCATAGTGCCTGCAGGTTCATAACGGTGGCATTTTCCAAATTCAGCCATTCTTAAAGGAAGGTCTCTCCAAGATTTTAAGCCTTGATTAAAAATTTCAATATGACAAGGACAGTTCATTGGCTTAATCGCCATCTCACGATCATTAGCCATGGTCTTAAACATATTTTCGTTGTATTTATCGGCGTGCCCAGATTTAATCCAAAGAGACTTATCCACGATTTCTGGAGTAATCACCTCATCGTATCCGAGACGGTTTAATTTTTCGCGAATAAATTGCTTTAGGGCATTGACCATAATGGTTCCCTTAGGATGCCAAAATACCATGCCAGGAGAGTGGTCTTCAATATGGTATAAATCGAGTTCTTTACCGATTTTGCGGTGATCTCGTTTTTCTGCTTCTTCAAGAAAATGGAGATAAGTCTCAAGACCTTCTTTATCAGCAAAGCAGGTGCCATAGATTCGGGTTAATTGATCGCTTGCTTGATCTCCATGCCAGTAAGCGCCTGCAAGAGAAAGAAGCTTAAACGCTTTGATTTTTCCAGTATTAGGAATATGTGGGCCAGCACAAAGATCTTCCCAGTTTTCGTTTTGTTTTCCAGTAACGTAGAAACTTAAAGTCCCGTCGCTATCTTCGCGCTGGAGAGCTCTTTCTGCGTTATCTAATTTGTATTTGTCTTTTTGAACGCGAGCAAGGCCTTCTTCTTTATTTAGCTCTAGACGAATAAAAGGTCTGTCTTCTTTGATGATTTCTTTCATGCGCTTTTCGATTTTAGCTAAGTCATCAAAAACGAGAGGGGTAGGAGTCATCAAATCGTAGTAAAAGCCTTTGTCAATTGCAGGGCCATAAGCTAATTGAGTTCCTGGAAAAAGGTCGCATACGGCTTCGGCAAGCACATGAGCACAAGAGTGCCTGAGAACAAATAAAGCATCTGCATCTTCATTACTTGGAGTAATAATTTTAAATGTGCCGCTTTCTTTAAGAGGACGGTTTAAGTCTAAAATCTTGTCATTTAATTTGATGGCAAGAGCTTTTCTAGCTAAACCTTCAGCGATGCTTTTTGCGATTTCTAGGCCAGTGGTTCCTGATGCTACGGAACGTACGGAGCCATCAGGGAGAGTGAGTTCGATTTGATTCATGATATTATATCCTTTATTTCCCTGGAAATACGACATCCAGCGGTAAAGGCGAATTTAGGAATAAAAACGTTTT
>JAAYXQ010000219.1 GCA_012515825.1 Fibrobacter sp. | reverse complement strand
GACATTTTTGTCTTTGGATCTACTTCTTTTTTTTCTGAAACGGGCTCTAATTTTTTCCATAAAGGCAATGAAAAAATCAAAATAAAGGCAAGTACAAATTGAAAAGTAGCTATGATAAAATATCCTTTTTGCCAGCTTCCATTTTGCCCCATAATTAAGGCCATAATCATCGGGCCAAGAGTCGCTCCTATTCCCCAAAACGAATGAAGCCAATTCATGTGTTTTGCTTTATAGTGTATTGCAACGAAATTATTTAAGGCCACATCTACAGCACCTGCACCTACCCCCAAAGGGATGGCAAAAAAGCACAACATTTCAAACGAGTCTGTTCTAGAAAAACCAAATAAGGCAAAGGCCGTTAAAAAAACGCTAAAAACAAGGACTTTTCCTGTTCTAAAAGAATGAATCAACCGACCACTAAATAGACTTGAAAAAATAGTACCCAAAGAGGTGATAACCGAGAGCCCACCGGCAGCCATCAACGGCACATTCAAATCTGTTTGCATCGCGGGCCAAATAGCTCCAATTAAAGTATCTGGTAACCCAAGACTAATGAAAGCCACATAAATTAGGATCAAAAGGATAATCGTCATATGGGATAGAATATAGATTTTGAAAAGAATTATTATTCTTCTAAAAATAGCTATTGCCATCATCCTTTGCGTTTAATAGTTTTACTGATGAGTTTCGTCTAAGAATTCATCCACGTTTTTTTAGAGGAACCTAATAATAAAAAGCTTTAAAATATGGATCGGTTTTTATGGATATCAAAATACTTCCTCAACCCGATGATGTGACTTGCGGTCCAACCAGTTTACATGCTGTTTATGCTCATTTTAATTATCATGTCCCTTTAGAGACATTAATCCAAGAGATCGAATTTCTAGAAGAAGGCGGCACATTAGCCGTCTTTTTAGGTCTCGATGCTCTTAAAAGAGGCTTTCAAGCCAAAATTTATTCCTATAACCTAAGGATTTTTGATCCTACTTGGATCCATCTTTCGATGCCTAAACTTCGAGAAAAATTAGAAGCTCGCTACAAAGAAAAAAAAGATCGCAAATTAAGAAATACGATCAAAGCCTATATTCGTTTTATTGATCAAGGTGGAATTGTCACCTGTGAAGAACTAAGAGGCATTGTTTTCGAGCGCTATTTTAATAAAAATATTCCAGTTTTGTGTGGTCTATCTGCGACATATCTTTATCGTTGTCCAAGAGAATACACAAACGAAAATAATCGTTCCGTATTTGACGACATTACAGGAGATCCTATGGGACACTTTGTTGTTGTATACGGAATCGATGACAAAAAACGGTTCCTAGTCGCAGATCCAGATAGTTCTAATCCCTCTTCAAAAGGGCCATACTATCACGTTCATAAAACAAGATTAATTCACAGTATTTTATTAGGAGTGGTCACTTATGATAGCAATATGCTAGTCATTGAGCCAGAACAAAAATGAAAAAAATCATTGTCGTCAGTAACACAAAAAAATGGCGCTTTAACGTTCCTGAAGCAGAAATTATTTCAGCAAAAGATTATCTCACCAATCAAGAATATTCATGTCAAAAAAATTTAAGAGTTTTTAATTTATGTAAAGACTATAATTATCAAAGCAAAGGGTATTATGTCTCTCTTTTAGCAGAAGCTCGCGGGCATAAAGTGATTCCAAACGTTAAAAGTATTCGAGACTTCAAAGCACCCGCTGTGGTTAAAATAGTTTCCGATGAAATCGACTCGTTAATTCAAAAGAGTTTACGAAAACTTTCTGGCTCTGAATTTGTTTTGTCTATTTATTTTGGTCAAAATGTAAGCTCTCAATATTTAGAGTTATCTCAAGAATTGTATCGAATTTTCCAAGCTCCACTCCTACGAGCAAAGTTTATTTTTAAACAAAAATGGTATATACAAAGCATTCGTCCTATCTGTTTTAATGAAATTCCAGATAATCATCTTTCGATGGTCGACCAATTTGCTAAAGAATACTTTGAAAAAACTCGTTTCTTTTCTGCAAAAGCGGACAATTATTTGTATGACTTAGCGATTCTCATTAACCCAGATGAAAAAGAGCCTCCTAGTAACGAGAAAGCCATTCAAAAGTTCATTTCCGCTGCAGAAGAAACTGGATTCCGAGTTGAACTCATTACTCAAAAAGACTATCATCGCGTCGGTGAATTTGATGCCTTATTTATTCGTGAAACCACCAATGTAAATCATGCGACTTATAGTTTTGCACGGCGAGCTCAATCCGAAGGCATTGCCGTAATTGATGATCCAGACAGTATTTTACGTTGTTCAAACAAAGTGTATCTTCAAGAATTGATGAATGTCGGTCATATTCCTGCCCCAAAAACGATTATCACTCATTCAGAAAACAGAAATATTTTAGCAAAAGAATTAGGATTTCCTTTAATTTTAAAATCCCCAGACTCGAGTTTTTCTCAAGGAGTCATCAAGGTAAAAAACAAAGAGGAACTTGAAGAAGAACTAGACCGAATGTTTACAAAGAGTGATTTATTAATTGCTCAAGAATTTACACCAACTGATTTTGACTGGAGAATTGGTGTTTTAGACGGAAAACCTCTTTATGCTTGTAAATACTATATGGCTAAAGACCATTGGCAAATCTACAACTGGAAATCTGAAGATAAAAACGAAATCTGTGGTAATTTTGACTGCTTACCTATAGAATCCGTTCCTCATGGGATTGTGAAAGCCGCTTTACGAGTATCGGCCATGATCGGTAATGGTTTATATGGAGTCGATCTAAAAGAAGTCAATGGAAAGCCTGTCGTAATCGAAGTCAACGATAATCCAAATATTGACGCAGGTATTGAAGACCAAGTCGCTAAAAAGAAAATCTACTTAGCCATCATGCGCTCTTTAAGACATCGAATTGAAGACCGTTTAAATGCAGCACAATTAAAAATCCAACACCATGAGCGTGATTTTTTCATATGACAGTTCTAAAAAAAAAGCAATGGAACATCTTTGAACGATTTGGTATTGAACTGGAATACATGATCGTCAATAAAGATACCCTTCAGGTCATTCCAAGAGCCGATATAGCGCTTGGAAAAGACAAAAAAGGGAATCCTCTTTCTGAAATTGAAAGAGGAGATGTGGGGCTCTCTAATGAATTAGTTTCACACGTCGTGGAGTTTAAATGCGCTTCCCCTATATCTTCATTTTCTTTATGGAGTAAAAATCTTCAAAAAGAAATTAATCGAGTAAATAAAGAACTCGCCAAAATCAATGCGATGCTCTTGCCTTCGGCAACTCACCCATTTATGAACCCATTAGAAGAAATGGTGATTTGGCCTTACGAATCCAATGAGATATACACCACTTATGATCGCATTTTTAATTGTAAAGGGCATGGCTGGGCGAATTTACAGTCCACACACCTAAATATATCTTTCAATGGTGATGCTCAATTTGAAACGCTTCATGCCGCCATTCGTATTCTTTTACCTTTAATTCCAGCGATTGCTGCATCAAGCCCTTATTTAGACAGTAAATTCACTCAATTTAAAGACGCTAGGCTTGAAACCTACAGGCACAATCAAGAAAGAATTCCTTCTATTGCTGGGCAAATTATTCCAGAGCCCGTATTTTCTTATGCAGAATACGATCGAGTGATTTTTTCTACTATTAAAAAAGACATTGCCCCCTATGATCCAGAAAATCTATTAAATCATTTCTTTTTGAATAGTCGTGGAGCGATTGCCCGTTTTGACAGAGGGGCAATTGAAATTCGTTTAGTTGATATTCAAGAATGCCCTGCCGCCGATATTGCAATTGCTGAACTACAAATTGCCGTTTTGAAAACCATTGCCTCTCAAAAATGGTCGCCCATAGAAAGGCAAAAAGAGCTAAGCACTACTTCACTTGCAAATATCTTAAATAAGACGATAAAAGTGGCTGAAAATGCAATCATTGACGATAAATCTTATTTATTAGCGTTAGGAATAGAAGAATCTTCTATAAAAGCATCCGATGTTTGGAAACATTTATACAATCACTGCAAAAAATTTATCACTCCTGCATCGCAAAAGATTTTAGAAAAAATACTAGTTCGTGGTACTTTATCTACAGCTCTTTTAAAGAAAATTGGAGAACGCCCAAGTCGTGATCGTCTTGTTTTCGAATACGCTAAATTAGCAGAATGTCTTGCCAAAAACACGCTTTATGAAATAGATCATGATTAATCTAAAAGCAATGCCACTAATTGTCACTTGTGAACATGCTTCTAATAAAGTGCCCTCGTACTTAAAGAAGTATTTTTTAGAAGAAGAATCCATATTAAAGACTCATCATGCTTATGATATAGGCGTAGAAGCCATTTTTAATCAGGTTATCAAAAAATGGAATCCTTTTTATTCTTGTAAAGGAAAATATTCCAGGCTTTGTATCGACTTAAACCGTAGTTTACGCCATCCCAAACTATTTTCTGACTTAAGCAAAGCCGCTCCTATTGAAATAAAAAAGCGACTTCTTCAAGAATGGAGTTCTTATCGAGACCCTATTATTTCTGCTATTCGTAAGCAACGATTAAGCCATAAAAATAAAGATGTATTTCATCTAAGTGTTCACTCTTTTACGCCTAAAATGAACAACATCGAAAGAAATGCGGACATCGGTATTTTATACGACCCCGCGCGATCTCTTGAAAAAGAAGTGGCACTGGAATTAAAAAAAAGGATCCTTCAACAGAATCCTTTATTAAAAATTAAAATGAATTACCCTTATTTAGGCAAAAGCGATGGTT
>JAAYXQ010000027.1 GCA_012515825.1 Fibrobacter sp. | reverse complement strand
CTTTTAATATTTGATGTATGCGTTCTTTCATTTCTCGAGCCGCCTTATTAGTGAAGGTGACCGCAAGAATATGACTAGGGTCCACATGATGTGCTGAAATCAAGTGAGCCATTTTATAAGTGATTGCTCTAGTTTTACCAGAACCAGCACCCGCCAAAATAAGCATTGGCCCTTGTATCTTAAGGGCTGCAGCGGATTGTTCTTGGTTTAATTCTTTTTTTAATAAAACATCATCCACAAGACAAGACATCAATCATCCTTTGTCGATGCTGAAAGAGCTTGTTCTAGTGTGGTAAGACCATCTAAGGCTTTTTGGATTCCATCCATTCGAAGAGTAATCAAATTCGTTTCCTGTATCGCAGCACGTTTAATATCGTCACCTGAAGCTCTTTTAAGAATCAAGTTACGAATAGTTTCATTAGGGACTAAAAATTCATAAATACCGCAACGTCCTTTATATCCAGAACCATCACATTTCGGGCAACCCTTTCCATGATAGAATTGCATCTCAGGAGTGAGATGAAGTTCATCACGAAGTTCTTGAGGAATATCCAAAGGTTCCTTGCAATATTTACATATACGACGCACTAGTCGTTGTGCTAAAACACCTTTAATTGCGGTTGAGACCAAGAAAGGTTCAAGATCCATTTCAAGCAAACGAGGGAAAGCACCAGAAGCATCATTCGTATGAAGTGTACTAAACACTAAGTGACCAGTCAAGGCAGCTTCAATAGCCATGGAAGACGTTTCTCTATCGCGCATTTCACCGATCATAATTACGTCTGGATCCTGACGGAGAAGAGCTCGAATACCAGCAGCAAAAGTAAAGCCAGCCGCCACATTGATTTGCCCTTGATTCACGCCATCCACATTCAATTCCACAGGGTCTTCCATCGTAGAAATATTAATTGTGGAATCCAGAATTTCGCGAATCGAAGCATAAAGAGTGGTTGATTTACCAGATCCTGTTGGGCCAGTCACAAGAATAATGCCGTTCGGTAAATTAATGGCTTCTAAGAATTGTTTGAAAACACGTGGATCAAACCCCATATCCTTCAGCGGGAATTGGCCTGAATTAGGGTCTAAAATACGCATAACGATTTTTTCAGCAACACCTCGTTTACGTAATGAAACAGGGAAAGAGCTCACACGTAAGTCCACTTCACTGCCTCTGTATCTCACGGTAAAACGGCCATCCAAAGGCTTTCTTTTTTCTGCAATATCCATTTTTGCTAACAGCTTAATTCTTGATAGAATTTGAGCCATTAGTCGCGCAGGGATAGGAGCCATCACTTGAAGATCACCATCAATACGGTAACGTAATTTCAAATACGTTTCTTGAGGCTCTAAGTGAATATCAGAAGCTCCACGTGCAATAGCTTCATGAATCAAGGTTGTTACAATCTTTACCACCTGCTGACCTTCTTCATCAGTCAACTCTGGTTCTTGATTATAGCCATCTCGTTCGACAGTTTCTAATTCATCTTTTTCGTCAGATGCACTTAAAAGTGAGCTTAGCGTTTCATCTGCACTTACTCGTTCTGCGTATAGACGTTCAATAGCTGCTGAAACATCTTTTTCAGAAGCCATCACCACATCTATATCCATTTGAGCCTTAAACTTAACGATATCAATCACTCGCATGTTCGTAGGATCAGACATCGCTATCGTTAAAATCTTTTCTTTTAAGTTTACAAATAAAGGAACAACATTATACCCACGACACACGTCTTCAGATAAATACTTCACGACATCGGGATCAAAAGAAAAATTACTCAAAGAAACATAAGGAATTTCAAACTGTATTGATAAAATTTCTATGAGTTTTTCTTCGGGCATAAAACCTAAAGAAACAAGTGTTTTTCCTAAACGTTGCCCTGTTATTTTTTGTTGTTCAAGTGCTTTATCCAACTGAGCTTCTGTAATATAGCCCTGCGCCATGAGCATTTCACCAATGCGCATTTTAGTTGTGGATTGCATTTGCACGCCAAGAATATTTGTCAGAGTCTCTTCACTCACCATACCTAAACGAACAAGAATTTTACTCAACATAATTCCTGTACGTTCTTGTTCACTCATCGCATGCTTGAGCTGATCTTCGTCTATAATTCCTTGACGAAGGAGTAATTCACCTATATTAGCTTTTGAATTTCTATTCATAAATGCGACCATGATTGAGCGTTCATTTGTTCTACTATCCCTTGAGAATTAATCTGTTCAACGCCACTTCCGACTTGAACATAACCAATATCATAAACAGGACCAATCCTATCATTATTATAGAATATACTATTTGAACAGGAACTTGTAAAAAGAAGTTGATATTCTTCACCCCCATTTAATGCAAAATCATAGGGTGACAAACCGTAATATTCAGACAAAGCCAAAACTTCAGGATCCACAGGTAAACTTTCTTTTTCAATTACGAGTTGCACTCTTGAAGAAGAGGCGATATGATTTAACTCAGAACTTAATCCATCGCTTATGTCAATGCAGGCCCCTATAGATTGAATCTCGGCAAGAGCTTCTCCTGCACGTTCTTTGATCACAGGACTCAAATGATATTCTACAAGAGAAGACCATTTTTTTCGATCCTCAGGATGATTTAATAATACCCAAAGCCCTGCAGCTGATTTTCCAAGAGTTCCTTGAACATAAACACGTTCACCAGGCTTTGCACTAGAGCGTTTTAAAGGCTGAACTAAGGTTGTTTGTCCAAGGAGAGTCGTAGAAAAAAAACCAACATCTCCCACCACAGTGTCTCCTCCAAGAAGACGGATACCGCGAGATTTAAATCCCTTCTGAAAAGCATCTATCAAAGCATTTCTTTGATCTTCATTCCAATGACGATTCAATCCTAAACCTAAGAAAGCGATCATCGGAACTCCCCCCATAGAGGAAATATCAGAGACATTAGAAACTATATGCTTTTCTACCGCTTGAGCCATAGTCGAATAATCTAATAGAAAATGCGTGTTTTCCATAGATAAATCTTTTGTAATAAGCCAACCATCTACACCTGCAGCATCATCCCCAGCATCTACCCAAAAACGATGTTTAGGAGAAGGATTCGATAACGGGAATCGATCCTTTAGTAAGCTTTGAATCAGCCTAAATTCACCTAAATCAGGAAAAGCGTAATCATTTTCTTCCATAAGCGTAAATTTAATGAAAAAAAAGACTTGAACAACTCCTTCTATACACTAAAGAGAAAAAAAAACTAATTTTAGGAGACAATGGGACATATATTTTTTATTACGCTCGATTCCAGTTGCAATTTAGATGAAGTTGCCCAATGGACTTTGTTTTGGCTTTTAGACCATGATATGGTGGCAAATACAACTCTTTATACTTGCAGTGGGTTAGAACAAGCATACCGTGCCCTTGAAAAGCCATTAAAAACAGGCACTTCTCCCGCTTTAATAGTCATAGACTATCCAATGCAGCCAAACGCTGAAATGCTTCAATTTGTAAACCGTTTACGAGAATGTATTCCAGAAACTTGGATTATAGAATTTATCCCACGTACCATGCCAATGCCTTCAGAAAAAGAAGGCCACTTATTCTGGATACCTAAGCCTGTTTGCCAAGAAGACTGGACAGATGTATTAAAACACGTATGTTTTCAAGCCGCTTCACCTCAATGGTCTGAAGCAGAAAATCCATATTAATAAAACTATGAAAAAAGGTATTAGTTACTTTGGAGTCCGTCGTCCGAAATGGGCTCTTGAAGACATGAAAGAAATTAAAGAGCGAGGGTTTACTCACGTTCTTCATACATGGTCAGAAGAAGATCTTTTATATTACCGTGATTCCATGCAAGAAATTATTGATGGTTCCGATGAATTAGGGCTTAAAGTTTATGTAAACCCTTGGGGCGTTGGAAGAGTTTTTGGTGGAGAAGCCTTTTCTGAACTTGTCGGAAGAAACTTTTCTTTAGCTCAAAAAACGGTCGATGGAAAATCTAAAGTTGCCGCTTGCCCTAACCAGCAGGAATTCAGAGATTATATGGATCAATGGATTCAAGCCGTTTGTTCTACCAAAGTGGAAACCATCTTCTGGGATGAACCCCATTTTTATTTTGAAAAAGGCAATCTTAATAACTGGGCTTGTTGTTGTGACCAATGCCAAAAGATTTTTTTTGACAAATATGGTTTTAAAATGCCCGATTCTCTAACTCCCGAAGTACAATCATTTAGAGAAGATTCATTAATTGACTTTTTAAATGTAATGACTGAAAAAGTGCATTGTTTAGGGAAACGAAATTCTGTTTGTCTTTTACCTCCATGGTTCCCAGCGGGAATAGAAAACTGGGATCGTATCGCTGAATTACCTTTTGTAGATGAAATTAGTTCTGACCCTTATTGGGAAAAGACAACCAGTTCTGAAATAATTAAAGAAAATTATAGAGAAGTGTCTAAACAAGTTTTATCCGTTGCTCATAAGTACGGAAAAGAAGCTCAAATTTGGATAAAGAACTATCACATCGTCAAAGATAAAGAATCCGACGTACGTCTCGCTACAGAAGAGGCATACGATGCGGGGATTCGTAATATTTTTGCTTGGTCATATCTAGGTTCAGAATACTTATCATGGCTACGTTCTGATAATCCAGAACTGGTCTATGAAACACAAATCAGCGCACTCAATAAGCTTAAGTAGACCTATTAATAGATCTACTTACCAATCTTCACCTTCTTCAGCTGTGGCTTCATCATTTTGAGGAACCTCATTTTGCTGAGCATCATTTACTGGAGCAGCGGGTGCTGGTGGAGGTTCTGATACAGCAGGAGCCTGTTGTGTCGCTGGTTGTTCTTGCTGTACAGGAACTTTATTTGATTCTTCTTTTGCAGGAGAAGTTACAGGAGCGGGTTGATTATCTACCAAACGCTGCACTTTTTCTTCCGAAGGTTCTGATGTTTGTACATTACCGATATAATTACGAATAATACGAGGGGTAACAAATATGACGAGGTCTTTCTTTGTCACTGATTTTTTCGTGTATTTGAATAAATTTCCTAAAATAGGGATATCCTTTAAGAAAGGAATTCCACTTTCAGACTCCACATCTTCATTTCTTGTTAATCCACCAATCACGACCGTTTCACCATCAGCTACAACCACTTTGGTCTTAGCTTCTTGAGTGCTGATCACTATTTCACCTTTGGTGTCATAATCATAAGAATTATTCTCTGGATGTAAATCTAAAAGAATACGGTTATCTCCAGAAACATGAGGTGTGACAGTCAACTTAATACCAGTTTCTACAAGCTGTGTTGAAGATTCGCCTGCATCATCAATCACACGAATGGAAACTTTATCACCCATAAAAACAATGGCCTCAGTATTATCTAAAGTAGATACTTGAGGACTTGCTAAAATTTCTGTAGAAGCGTCTCCCATAATGCTATTAATAGCAATTTGCAAATTGTTATCTAAAATACTTGCAGTTAAAGAAGTCGCTGCTCCAGGTAAACCAGATACTCCGTTATTAGGGAATGATTGAATGGCAGCACTTGTTCTTGTTCCGCCGGCATTACTTCCATTTGGTGCAGAAGCGACGCCTGGCGTTAACGCCGTTGAGCCCATCGCGCTTGTCCAATCAACACCTAATTCACGAGCAAGATTACTATTGACCACCACTAATTTTGCCGTAATCATGATTTGGAGAGTTTCCACATCCAATTCGTCTAAAGCATTTTTCATTTGAACAATACTTGCATCGGTATCATATACAATAATCGAATTAGTCCTTTCTACAACGGTAATTTTGCCTCTTTTCGATTTCATTGTTTCTAAAACACTTACTAAATCTTGGGCCTTGGCATGACGAATAGCGAAGTTCTTACGAATCAGAGGAGCAACCTCTTGACTTTGCTCTTCTTGTTCAGCAATCTTCTTTTGCTTTGCTTGATAGGAAGCAAGCCTTTGAATAGAGATATACTTATCTTGAACTAACCATACTAAATCATTTAATTCACAGATAATATCTAATGTTTCTTGCCATGTCTTCTTAGAGACTTTTAAATTCAATTTCCCTTTGACATCTGGAGAAAGTAAAATATCAACTCCAGCTGCAATGGAAAGAGATCTAAATGCAGCGTCAAACTCAATATCGACAAATGAGAAGTCATATAGCTTCTTATTTGGAGCTACGGATCCCTCTGCAGGAGCAGCCCAAAGAGTAGCTACCATTAACAGCAAAACCATTACCATTCGAGTCATTGAATTCATTTTAAACTCCCATATTTATCGGGCAAACCCATGGAGTAACGACGACTGACTCCAAATTCTTGGATTAAGAACAGTACGTCTGTTGATGTAATTTTAAGCACTTTTCCGTTCAAGATTTTATCACCTTCTTTAACGGTATAAGAAATAGATGGATTTTTACTTTCAGCAAGAATAGCCATAGGTTCTTCGGTTTCCCAAATAATTCCCACTAATTCCACCTGATCAATATTAATTCCTTCTTCTACTAAACCTTTAATTTCAACAAAAGGATCTCTACGACCAAAAGAACTATATGTCACTCGATCTTCTGTAATTTTTTCAAACCGAGAAGCAATCGAATCCAGATTTTCACCTTTTTCAAAAGCCATCTGTTTTAATCGTTCTAATTGAATGCTTGATAATTCGTCACGGAAAGAAACGGCTCTTTTATAAACAAAGCCTGTTTTATTATTATACTGCACTTTCTGAAACAAACCTGTATTTTCAAGACTTACTAATCGTTCACCAAAAACAACACGCTGTAAAACTTGAGATTTTTCACTTGCAGCCGCATACAATTCTGTTTCTTCAGAAACAACGATTAATTCTCTTGCAGTAGGGCGAAGGTAAAAAGTCTGAGCTACTGAAACTATTTTTTTAGATTCAGGTTCTAATCTTTTTGCAAACGAATCAAAAGAAGAGGATGTCGATTTGGTGCTAATCCATTGACGTTCATGAATGCCTGTTGGTTTTGCATGCCAATACCACATTCCCTCTATCTTTTTATCAGAAGGCTTCTGTAAAATCAAAATTCCATTTCGAACAAGTACTGAAGGCTCAATTCCTGGTTGAAGTTCTAAGTTCAAACCAAAAGAACTCCAATATATAGACTTTACTATGGAGCTTCTACTTATTTTAAATACAGGTGATTTGGAAGGCCCAGCTAAGCCAATCGTAATCACTTGTTTATTCAATGGACCAACATTTGTTAAAATTATTTTATCATCTGTCACTAATTGGAATTGTTCTAAACCAAAACTAGACAAAGCGATCATCTCTTGAACACCGTCAATTAAAGCCGACACAGGCTTTGATTCAGCAACATTTTTAGTCTCTACCACTGTTGCTTTTCCTGCAGTCTTTTTTTCTGCTGCTTTACGTTTCTTTTCTTCAAGTGCCGCTTTATCTGCTGCCTTCTTTTCTTCTGCTAAGCGTTTTTTTTCTTCAAGAGCTGCTTTCTCTGCGGCCTTCTTTTCTTCTGCTAGACGTTTCTTTTCTTCAAGTGTTGCTTTCTCCGCGGCCTTCTTTAATTCCTTAAACTTTTTAGATAAAACCCAACCCTTATCATTTGCTTTTGGAAGAACAATCATAAAATGAGTTTCTTTAACAAGCTCTATTTTATTTTTATCTGTTTTAATTAAATCTCCAACATTAAACTCAAATTTTAGCAAGGACACTTTTTTATTGGTTTCCTTAAATACTTTCATTTTCTGAATTAAAGGAGAAGTAGGATTCAAATCAAACGTTCCATCGCCTAAAAGAAAATTTGTCTCAGAAAAAGCAACCGTTAATATTTTTGATTTTGGATCATACTTTTGAAAAAAACTAGGCAAGTTTTTGGAGGAAACAAATTGAAAAACTAATTGACAAGCTTCTTTTTGACACTGCATACTAACATCTTTAACATCAGCAGCAAAAGAAGTCGACACTACAAAAAAGATAAGAAGAAGGGCTTTTATTTTTTTCATTGCGCAACCTTCTTGGATGTGTAAGTGGTCAATTTAAATGAGACAGAAACGGTAATTGGAGTCCATCCATGAGTCTCCGCTTTTTCAAGCTCTGTCGCAATGCCAGAAAAACGTCCTAAACGCAAATCCGTAATTGAAGTAGGATAATTAAAATTTGCAATCTCAGCAAAAAGATAGCCAAGCATATGGTAACCAGAATTCACTACAATAGAATACTTGTTTTCAATATAGTAGTCTTTGGGCTCACGACCTTCTGGATTGAATTTTTGAATCTGCACACCAGAACTTCTTAACACGGCATATAAATCTTGTAAACGCAGAGGTACTTTTTCTTCTTCTGGGAACATCTCTTTAAGACGTTCAAATTCATTCTCTGCTTGAGCCAAACGAAGACTCAACTCTGCGATTCTATTTTTTTGAACATTAATTTTAGCTAAGTCATCGCGAGCGCTAGTTAACTGTTGTTCTAATTCTTGTTTTTTAGTTTCAAAAGTAGTCCATTTATATTGATAAAAAGCAAAACTAACACCACCAATCAAAAGCACTACTAGAATAGCAAAAATATTTTTTTTGTCTTTCCAATCAAAATTACCCATAACTACTTAGCTCCTTCCAGGCCAAGATCCTGTTTAATCGCTGCTTTAATAGTAAAATTATAGGTATCTTCTCCGCCTGTTTTCGTTGTCGCTATAGAGATTAAGTTGACTGAACTAATACTAACCTGTTTTTCGAGTTTGACCATGTATTCTGCAACTTCAGAAAAGTCATAAGTAAACCCTTTTAATTCCATTTCATTTGCACCAATCTGATTTAAATTCGTAAGCCACATATTTGGAGGCAAAATGGATGACATGTTTTCAAAAAGAATGACCCATCTTTTTTTACTGACTTGAATTGATTTAAGTGCATTATTTTTTTGGGCGATCACCGAAAGTTTATTATCTAGTTCAGTGATTTTATTAAGTAATGGTTTTTCTTTTTCTACTTCAGCAAGAGTCGTCTGCAACTCATTTTCTAAAGAAGAAGTCACATCTTCAATATGAAGTATTAATAAAAAGATAAGTACGGCTACGACTAACAAGGCGACAATTGGCCATACAATACGACGATCTAAGATCCAGCTTAAATCATTTTTAACCTTCCTATATTCAGCAGGAAGTAAATTGATTTCAACACAAAGTTTATTTTTCTTTTCTGCCATTAGAATTTCCTCATGGCATACCCAAGTGCGGGAGCATAAATATTAACTAACGCTTTAGAAAGACCTGATTCACCAACGACTTCTGGTGCACAAGAAACTTTTTCGAAAGGGCTCAAGGCTTCTGTGTGAATTCCAATTCGTTCTTCGATATATTCACATAAACCAGAAAGACTAACGCCTCCACCACTCAATAAAATTTTACTTGGTTTCTCTCCAGCTTCTGAATTAGAGAAATATCGAATACCAAATTCTAATGCTCCAACGACTTCTTCAAAAGCGAGCTGCATAGCAGACTCAATGTCCGCCTCAGAGAAACCATCGATCATGACAGGTTTGTCACTTTCAAATATTTCATGACACTTTGCAACGTCTATACCAAGATGACGACAAAGCATATTGATCACAGACTCCATTGAACCACTAGTCAAAGCTCGAGTAGAATGAAAAAAGCCTCCCATTAAAAAGACAAGGCTAGCCTTTTTTTCACCAATATCAAAAATAGCCACCGTTTCTTTTTTCTCTTCTTCCTCTGCAGACATCATATAAACGTTCGCTAAAGCAAAAACATCCACATCAATGGCGTTTAAGCGAACATCGGAATCTTTATAAAACTCAGCCCATGAATCTAACAGCGCATTTTTTGCAGCCACAATATTGACTTTAATTTCACCGTCTTGGCGATCATAAACTTGATAATCTAATATGTTATCCTGGTCATCAAAAGGAGGACGAGCTTGTGCCGTCTGAACAATGATTGCATCTTCATTTGCATTCTTTGGCACTTTAACGGTTAGCTTATCGACAAGCACTCCAGATGCACTATTAATCCCAGCGACGATATCCACCTTTTCTCGATCGCTTACTTGCCTTGCCATAATTTTAGACAAAGCTTCTCTTAATTTTTCAGAATCCTTGATTTGCCCATCTTCTAAAGTCTTTTCTGGTATACGTTCCAAATCAACAGCGGTGACTTGAATATTCCCTCGATGACTATGAAATACACGAACCAGCTTGATACTGTAATGACCAATATCAATTCCGACCGTTTGTCGATCGCCAAGCATATGTGAAATAAAATCAGAAGCCAAAATAAACTCCGACGGGAAACATTATCATCTCAATTCTACCTTTCGCAAGTGCGAATGTCAAGCAAAAAATACATAACTCCTTGAAAAATAATTAGTTAGACCTGTTTTTACCACCTATAATTACGTCTTTTTCTTTTTATGAACCTGAAATATGTATTGAAGCACCTTTTCTTGGATACGACCAAATTCACCTGAAAAGGAAGCGGTGTATAAATATAAATCGGGGTATTCTTGCCTTTTTTTGCCTAAATTACGTAAAATTTCAATTTTTACACGTTCTAATCCAAAGCCAGGTAATCTAAACTGTATTTCTATTTCATGAGTTGGTATTTCACTTACTGGTAACCCAATTAGAATACCTCCTGCAGATAAATCAAACAAAAAGCCTTCCAACTTAGACGAACTCGATAGAAATGCTTGAACAGGAAATAAGACTTGTTCTCGAATCCAACGTCTTAATTGTAGTTTTTCAAACTCAATTAAATGAGAAAGTTCTAATTCATTACCTGTCACTTTCAAAACTTTTACTTTTCCAGAGTAAACGGCCTCTTCTGGTTGAGTCCAACGCATGAGTATAAAAGACCCTTCTAACGTATGATAAAATTCCTCTTCCCAAACTCCTGATACTCTTACCTTCCAACTTTTTTCGTCCACACTTGTAACTACAGTATGTTCTTTGTTTGTTTTCAAGGAGGAAAGAAGAGTAACCTTAATCCCCACTACAAATTGCCTTGAACTCGTTAAAAGAACATGAGGATGATTGACAGTGAAGCCAAGCTTTTCTCTTAAAGAAGAAACGGAAGCTAATGTTTCCGTACGAATCTGATTGATTTTACGAAAGTTATAAAATCGATTTACAGCTTCTTCAAATAGACTAGAGGAATTAAAAACAGCATCCTTATTCGAAAAAGTAGACTGGCGGACTAATTTTTCTATTGTATGCGTTTCCTTTTCTGTTAAACCGAAAAGTAATTTTTTCCTTTCAAAGCTTTGAGTCCCAAACATCTCTTCGTTTTCACGACGTTTTTCACTTCGCTGTATTTCGATTAATACTAAAAGTAGTAGTAATAAAATAACTATTACTGCAATCCATATTAAGACGAAGGGCTCAATCATAATTAGACCTGAGTCCAAACCCCATGAATATAAGAGCCTTTAATAGCACTAGGTAATTGAGCATTCAATAGAGGTGTATTTCGGACAGCTCCTGCAAGTTTCTCTGGCGTGACTTGACTCTGTTCCTTAGGATCCAAAAGGACTAAATTGACTATCGTTCCCTTTTCAATCTTTTGAGGCATGGCTGAAGCGATTTTCGCTGGATTGAATGAAAGTAAATCCAGCGCCCGTCGTTCACCGACGTGGTCTACTAATGTAGACCAAATCGCTGGTAAAGCAACTTCTAAAGAAATAGCGCCCGCAACTGCATCTTCAAAATTTACTTCTTTCTCTTGACGAAGAACGGGGGTATGATTACAGCTAATAGCATCAATCACCCCTCGCTTAAGACCATCCCAAAGAGCTTCTTTATCTTTAGGAGTACGAAGAGGTGGAATAATATAATAGTGAGAATCCAAATTGAAAATAGCTTGATCATCAAATAGTAAATGATAAAGCCCTACATCACAAGTGACGTCTAGACCTCGAGCTCTCGCTTGTTCAATTAGGTTTAAAGATTCTGAACAAGTAATTTGTTTTAAATGAATTGGAACATTCAAGAAAAGAGCTGTTTCTAAAATGGTGTGCACTACGATAGTCTCAGCAATTCTAGGAATACCCTTCATTCCGAGAACATCAGCCACATCCCCTTCATGAACACATCCTGCACAGCGTAAAGAAAGATCTAGAGGCAAAAAGAAAAAACGCTTGGATGTCATCGCACCGTATTCCATCGCTAAGCGTAAAAAGCGAGTCGTAGCATTTAAATGGTTTCCATCTCCAAAGCCACATACTCCACACGAAGCAAGCTCTAACATCTCAGATAGCTGCTCACACATATGGTGTTTACTAAAAGCACCTAAAATGGAAAGATGTAATCCACTTTTTGAAAATACCTGTTGTATAGCACTTAACTTCTGAACATTATCAATAGGGTTTGCAGTACTTTCATATATTCCACCGTAAAATCCGCCACGACGCATGGCAGTATAACCATTTTGGAAAGTGTATATATCATCTCGGAGAGGTTCCTGAAAATCAAGCCCCAAAGCAAAAAGAGCTGGTAGAGCAAGTGCTCCCTTAGCATCTATTTCAGTAGCACCTTCAATTGATTCATCGACCCAACGGCCTTCCACAAGATTCATGGTCGTAGGTGTTTGAAAAGCTCCGTCAATAAAAGGACGAACATTTTTTAGAATGACCTTATTCACTAGCACGCCCTCCCGAAAGAAGAAATAAAACAGCCATACGTACGGCGACTCCATTAGTCACTTGTTCTAAAATAACAGATTGATCACTATCGGCCATTTCAGAATCAAGTTCTACCCCTCGATTGATTGGACCAGGATGCATAATTAAAGCAGATGGACTTGCTTGTTCGAGAACTTCTCGAGTAATTCCAAAAAAGTTTCGATACTCACGCATGCTTGGTAAAAGCGAATCATCCATCCGTTCTTTTTGTAAACGTAAGGCAATAACCGCATCGGCTTCATGAACCGCTTTACGCACATCTTGTTCAAAGTGAACTCCATTAAAAAACTCCCTATTACGAGGAGTCAATGTGCTTGGAGCACAAAGTGTCACTTGAGCACCCATAGTGGTTAAGCCCCATAGATTAGAACGAGCAACTCGACTATGACGGATATCTCCAATAATGGTAATGCGTTTATTTTTTAGGGAACCTAGATGTTGTTCTATAGTCAACATATCTAATAATGCCTGAGTGGGATGCTCATGAGCACCATCGCCTGCATTGACAATAATCGCTTGGCTATTATCGGCTAAGAATTGTGGAACGCCCGTTCCTTTATGCCTTACAACCACTAGATCAATTTTCATAGCTTCAATATTTCGTAACGTATCTAAAAGTGTTTCGCCTTTTTTAACGCTTGAATTTGAAGAAGTGAAATTAATCGTATCGGCTGAAAGCCTTTTTTCAGCAAGTTCAAAACTGGTTCTAGTCCGAGTACTATTTTCAAAAAACAAATTGACGACCGTGACTCCTCGTAATGAAGGTACCTTCTTCACTGGACGCTCTAACACCTGACGAAAATCCATGGCCGTATCTAATATGGTTCTAATATCTGATTGAGATACTCCTCGTAAGCCAAAGAGATGTTTTATATGCAATGCACTCATACTTCACCCTCCACTTCGACTAGATATACGGAGTTTTCATTATCCATAGGTTCTATAGAAACGCGCACTTCTTGATTCACAGCGGTTTCAACAACTAAACCGACACAATCGGGGGCTATCGGTAATTCTCGATGGCCGCGATCGACAAGTACACAAAGACGGATCGCAGATGGACGACCTAAATCCAAAATGGATTGCATTGCCGCGCGAACGGAACGCCCTGTATACAAAACATCATCGACAAGAATAATTTCTTTATCTTCAACAGACGTGGGCATCGCCTTGATTCTCATTTCCGTATTTTGAATACGTTTACGGTAATGAAAATCATCTCTATAAAAAGTGGCATCAATGCTTCCCAAAGGGATTTTTTGTCCATACTTTTCGGATAATCGGGAAGCTAATTTTTCTGCAAGTGGAATTCCTCGTGTCGCCATTCCTATCACAATCAGGTTTTCTGGCGAAGGATGCATTTTGGCTAATTTAGCGGCCATTTCATCTAAAGCCCATTCCATGGACTTAGCATCTAATAAGAGTCGGATGCGTTTACAATTATCTTTCAAAAGGGGCTCCTTTTATACAGTGCCTTCTGAACACATCAATTTAGATTTTTTAACTGTCCTCTGTAAAAAAATCTTATAATTATTACGATTTTAATGATCAAAAGCGATTCAAGGATCATCCCCTCTCTTCTTTCATATTTATATATTTAAGAAATCATTTAAAATTTGGAGATTTTATGTTTAATCAGTTAGATAAAGCTCAAAGCGGCGAAACCATCGCTATTATTAAAACCAATCATGGTGAAATGCGTGCCCGTCTATTCCCTGAAATTGTCGGAGAATCCGCCGAAAACTTTATTAAACTAGCTCAACAGGGTAAGTATGATAATGTTCCTTTCCACCGTATCATCAAAGGTTTTATGATTCAAGGTGGAGATTTCACCAACCGTAATGGTACTGGTGGTCATGCCGCAAAAGGCCCTGGATGCAATATTGGCGATTGTTACGATGCTCGTTTAACTCATCTTCGCGGGGCTTTAAGTTGGGCCAAAACATCTTTGCCTAACTCTATTGGAAGTCAGTTTTTTATCGTTCATCCTGAAGAAGGAACTCATTTCTTAGATCATCCAGCAAATGGCGGAGCAGCGGAAGGCTATTCTGTTTTTGGTCAATTATTTGACGGTTTTGATGTTCTTGATGCCATTGCCTCTGTCAAAACAGATCGAAACGATCGTCCTCACGAAGACGTTTTAATTGAATCCGTTGTAATTGAAAAAATGGCATAGTTTTTTGTTGACCCTCCCTTGACAAAAAATCTTTTTTTTGCTCATATTGTGTTCTATCATGGGGTTATAGCTCAGTTGGTAGAGCATCACGCTGGCAGCGTGAGGGTCTGCGGTTCGAATCCGCATAGCTCCACTAAAATAAAAAAAGGACTACATAGTCCTTTTTTTTTATTTCTATATTAAACTCAACATTCAGTTTTTTCGGGGAACCCACATGTTTCGATTATTTTTTCTAGTTCTTTTTGTAGGGGCTTCATTTGCTGCAGATTACTCCCCTTTTAATAAAGAAGCTTATCTAACTTCTTCTTTTGCTGAAAATAGAGGAAGCCGTTACCACGCTGGAATTGATTTTTCTACTGAAATGGAAGAAGGTTGGCCCATTTTTGCTCCTGAAGACGGAGAGATTCAAGACATTAAAGTATCTCCTTTTGGCTATGGTAAAGTCATTTATTTTAAGGGTGAGAGTGGAAAATTATGGGTTTTTGCTCATTTAAGTAGTTTTAATGAGTCGATCGAAAATCTCGTGGCGCGTCGGCAATCTTCTGAACGCAAAAACGATGTTTCTATTATTCTACCTGACTTAGACCGTATAAAAAAGGGAGATACCCTTGCTTATTCTGGAAGTACTGGTATTGGAGCTCCTCATTTACATATAGAAACCCGAATCACTAAGAATAAAATTGTTTCTCCTTGTCAAAATGGAGTACAATGTCTTGATACTATAGCTCCTTTTATTTTAGGAGCCGCTGCTTGGCGAAATCATGAAGTGATTATGACCAATGAACAATCTCTCCAAGAGGGTTGCCTAGCAGTTCCTAACGAAGACAAACCATTAAAACTTGCTTTTAAAATCGTAGATTACAGCCGTACTCCACTTGAAAACCCAATGTCCATTAGACGCATTGAATTAAAAGTGGAAAAGCGTTCTTTATACAAACGAGTTAAAGATGTCCTATCCTACTCCACCATGCTAAAAATTAGAGATGAACTTCTCTGGGCTGAAGAAGCAGATACTGCTGGGGACTGGCATTTAATGCTTGGAGCTCTACCTACAGAAAGAACCATTCGTCTTGAAGTAGAAGATTTTTCAGGCAATATTTCATTTAGAGATTTTACTCTTCAACCATCGTGTTCCACAAACACCAAAGCAAGCTATTTTAAGCAACAAGACTCTACTCTATTTACGTTTTTATCTAGATCGTTCTTAAATTTAAGCGAATGTTCTAAAACTCAATTTGAGCTAAAAGATGCTCAAAATAAAACACTCGCTACTAATTTATGCCATATTTATCCTAATGTAGAAACCCCTATTTCTCTCTTTTTTGAAAAGTACCCCTCCGCCGCTAAAATTTCAGTCAAGCGATTTAATGGAAAGGGGAATCGTGAAATTTTATTATTCCCACTAAGTGGAGAACTTCAGTCTAAAATTGAAATTCAAAAACCGTATTTATTAACCTCAGAAATTAAAGGCTTAAAAAACAAATACATCAATCAAGTGATTGCTATTCAAGAAACAAAAAAAGACAGTATTACTTCCTTAGAATTCCATCCAAAAGGGCTTCAATTCTTTAAAAACTGGCATGTCTGTTTTGATACGGCTTCCGTTAAAGATCCTATTTACTGGCTCGGTGAAACTTCAAGAGAATGGTTTGTCTTTTCTAAGCAAACCAAAGAAAAAAATAAACGCTGTATTCAAACAAATGAGCTTCGTGATATTGCCTCGATTAGAGATACAATTCCTCCAGCCCCAGGAAAACCTTATTATAAGGATGAAAAGCTTCGGATTCCTGTGATTGAACAATATGCGGGTATTCTAAACGGAAACGCCTTTAAGGTGAATTCCACAGAAGAGCCTTGGATTACCGCCGAATATGATTCTGATCCCAAAGAATTAACCATAAAAAAAGATCTTTTACCTCCTGCAGGAGACTCTATCTCTGTATTTATGCAAGATGTGCTTGGAAACTCAAATACCTATTCGATTATCATTCCTGAATAAGTTTACAAATCCTTATACCTGAGCCAGTGACTCTGGTTTAAGGCTGATCGAATTAAGTTGTGAATCTGTTCTCTGTGGGTAGGAAAATCCACTGGATGTAACGCAATTCTTGGAATAATAAAAGGGATTCTAAGCAAGAGATGGCCAAAAAAGAAGGCGATCGGTACTAATGGCTTAACTAATCCAGCAAAACTAATCGCTACTGAAAAGTAAATTTTCTTCTTTGTACGAATAGTGAAACGCCCCTCATAACGCATCTCTTGCATTAACACCTGAGAAGCTAAGAATGGATTATCATACCAAGCAGGAGCAATAAACACTTCTGGAGAATCTAAGTCGAGAAAGAACCAAAAATCTAAAGCTTTTTGTAAAAGAATTAAAGAATCTTTTTGATTTAAGCCAGCAAATTCAGCTTCTCTGTGAGTTAAAATCTGTGCTATTTGCCCTAAATAAGAACGTTGATGAGATTCAGTAGATAGATGGGAACAACCGTGCAATAAAATTTCGTAACCATCTTCCCTCCACTCTTTAAGCTGCTTTTTAAAAGCCTTGATTCGCTCCACAGAAGCATTTTTAGTATCTGGAATAATCAATAGAGCAAACGGGCACCCCGCTAAAAGGCGTATTTCTTCGAGCAATAGAGATATCGTATCGAAATTTTCAATACTAATATCATGAAAGCTCAACAAGCATTTTTTTTTCTTATTCCACATATTGTCTTAAGGAATTTAATTAAAAATACTAGAAGTTGCATTCATCTTTTTGATTTAACAGCAAGAATAAAAGCCCCCATATTAGATCTATTTTTATTACAAGGCAATTTTAATATTTAGAATTTGCTAGTTTTTGTCTTATGGTCACCTCTAATAATTCATTTTCATGATCTATTCTATAATACATCACGCTTCGTTATCTCTCAAAGATGTTGAATATCTCCAGTACTCTCCACTTTTCGTTCCTAGTATTGTTTTAGAGGTGCACTTATGAAATATCATATCGCTACATTTGGTTGCCAAATGAACGAATACGACTCTGGGTTATTAGCTAACCTACTTGAAAGTGTTGGTTGTCAAGTTACATCCAAAAAAGAAGAAGCTGATTTTATTTTTTTCAATACTTGTTCTATTCGTGAAAAGGCTGAAGACACAGCCATTGCAAGAATTTCTCAGATCAAATCCTTAAAATATAAAAACCCGAATTTGAAAATTATCATTGTCGGTTGTATGGCTAAAAACAAAGGCAAAGCCCTGTTTAAGAGGCTTCCTTTTATTGATTATGTCATTGGGCCAGATCACTACAAAGAAATTCCTGAAATTATTTTAAAACAAAAGTCTTATCAACGCGTCTATACCGAATTCGATGAAACAGAAAATTATCAGGGAGCCTACGCTAAATTACAAACCCCTTATAGTACGTCTATAGGTATCCAAAGAGGGTGTAATAAACGCTGTAGTTATTGTATCGTTCCTTACGTTCGCGGGAAAGAAAAAAACCGAGATCCACTCGATATTCTCGCTGAAGTTCAAAGTGCTGCCGATCGAGGCGTATCAGAAATCATGCTGTTAGGGCAAACCGTAAATGCCTATCATAAAGATGACTTTTCTTTTGCGACCCTTTTAGACAAAATATCCCAAATTAATGGTATTGAACGCATTCGTTTTACAAGCCCTCATCCAAAGCACTATAACGATGAATTGATTGATGTACTGCTTTCTAATTCTAAGATTTGCAATCATGTTCACTTACCTCTTCAAAGTGGTAGTGATGCGATCTTAAAGAAGATGAGACGTCAATATAATGTAGAGAATTTTCTTTCCATTGTAGAACGATTCCGTAATAATAACCCCTTATATGCAGTCACCACCGATATCATCAGTGGCTTTGTTGGAGAAACGGACGAAGACTTTGAACAGACTCTAGAAGTGGTAAAAAAAGCACAATTTGATAATGCATTTATGTTTATTTATAGTCCTAGAGCAGGGACCGAATCTTTTCAAGAAAAAGAAACTCTTTCTGAAGAAGAAAAGCAAGAACGCCATGAGAGGCTTGTCGTGATTCAAAATGAAATCACGATGCAACGCAATAAATTGATGTTTAACAGAAATGAAAAAATTCTTGTAGAACGTCCTTCTACAAAAGACCCTGACGAATGGGTAGGTAAAACCGAGAATTTTAAAAAAGTCATATTTAAACCGACGAAAATAGTACATCCAGGAGATTACGTTGTATGTCATATCAATGATATCCGTGGTTGGACTCTTCGCGGTGAGGTCGTAGGAGAATAATATGTTTCGTTTTATTTTACTTTTTTCAATCGCATTATCTTATGCCCAAACGATTACTCTTGCAGATGCACAAAAGGCCTATTTATCAGCAAATTGGGCAGAAGCAGCGAAATTATTCAGCACCGTTTGTCCTCAACTGGAAAAAGGAAAACAGCCTGAATGTGTATTATGGACTATCCTCTCTTTGAGCCAAACAGGACGGATGGAAGACTTTTCTACCGCAATCAAAAAACTGGATAGTTTAATTCAAACCTCTTCTCCGCAAGATCCAATATATACCGATCTTTATATGACAAAGGCTCAGTTTGAGTTATATCTCAATAAATATGATTTATCCGTGATTAGTCTAAGACATGCGATTGAAACCAGTCGAGTTTCACAACATCCCGTTTTATTAAAAGTCTGTTCTGCAATTGAAAAAGCTTATCGTAAACCTGAAGTTCAAGCGCTTTGCCTTAAGCTACAACCGAAGAATGATACATTGACTTCTATATCTTCATCCTTTATCGCAAGTTCTTCCTCCACGATAACAGCCCGTTCTTCATCTACCATTTTACCAAGTTCCTCTTCTTTGACACAGCAAAATACGATTTCTAACAAAAAGGAATGGGTTTTACAATTAGGAGCCTTTAGTCAAAAAGAGAATGCGGCTTTACTTGTAGATAATTTGAAAAAAAGAAAAATTTCTACCCAAATTAAAGAAAAAATCATTTCAGAAAAGACACTCTACTTAGTCCAAACCCTTCCATTCACATCCGAATCAGAAGCTATCGAATATGGAAAAAAATTTTTTACACCATTAAACATGGAATTTCGGGCTCTTAAATGGGAATGATTGCTTTTTCTTTACATCAAAATCAGTCTTTTTCCTGCAAAAATTCAAAAACTGTGCTATATTTGATCTACCCCCTAGCCGGGGTGGTGAAATTGGTAGACGCGCTGGACTCAAAATCCAGTAGAGGCAACTCTGTGAGGGTTCGATTCCCTCCCCCGGCATTTATGATTTATAAATTATGAGGTCAAGATGGCTCATTGGTTGAAAGCGATTCCGGCAATCTTAATTTTGAGTGCTATCTCCTTTGCGCAGTATGATTACAATTACGATTCTGAGGGCGAGACAGAAATACCTGCGACTGGTGCTGCAACAGCTACTGGTGATGAATGGGATGGTTTCCGTATTGAAGAAATGGGTCTAACACAGTGGGAATTTCAACAAGCTAAAGAAGGTGGAATTTCAAGAAATAAACTCACCCAGCTAGTCGAACTTGGCATTCGTCCTACAGAATATTTACAAAAACCTTGGAATCGTCTCGGTGTAAGTGAAGAGGCATGGCTCGAACAAAGAGCACAAGGTCTTGAAGATTCAGATATTGATCGTTCTTACAGAAATAAAAACGATCAACAAAACCTAGCCTACTTGTCTTTACTAATTCCAAGCCTTTATCAATGGAAAACTGGAGCCAATTCAAAAGCCGTTTGGATGGACGTCCTCTGGGCTTCGGGTGTTGGAGCAGCCATCTTTTTAGGTGTTAGTGAACCAGATCAGAAAACTTGGATTTACGCGTTAATACCTATTCTCGCTGCTCACGTTTGGTCTTTTGCTGACGCATTCTTTGGAACACAATGGGAAAACAATCCTGATGCAAATCGTTTCAGTTTTGGTGTCCTCCCTACATTTAATGAAGGTGTTGCAGGCGGCTTAGATAAAGGCGTCGCAGGTCTTTTACAAATGCGGTTTTAATCTAAAAAAATGCAGATAGAATTACTTAAAACAAAAATTCATCGCGCTACTGTTACTGATGCGAATCTAAATTACGAAGGTTCTATAACTATTGATAAAACCCTAATGGATGCAGCAGGGCTTTTGCCTTATGAAAAAGTCGGAATCTTAGATATTCATAATGGAGCACGTTTTGATACTTACGTGATCGAAGGTGAACCTGACTCTGGAACCATTTGCTTGAATGGAGCCGCAGCAAGGCTTGTTCAACCAGGAGATTTGATTATTATAGTCGCTTACGTATCCCTCACTCCAGAAGAAGCAAAAAATTGGCATCCTGTTGTAGTTCGCGTAGATTCAAAAAATAAAATCATTGTTTAGTTTCTTCTTTTTAATCACTTTCTTTAATTATTTTCATTCATAAATTCTAATTTTAACTTGTGATTAAACGTTTTTTTACACTTCTAATTTCCTCGATGGCTCTTGGTAGTTTGATGGGTTGTGAAAAAGAGAAGCCTCCTGTGACGGAAGTTCGCTCTTATAGTGGTTCTGTAGAAGTATTAAATAGCTGCGGTAAAACAGGTGCAGCCTCTCAAATGACTATTTTTTTACGTAATAAAGGTTTTGATGTTGTTCAATATCGAAATGACCTTTTACAAAATTATGAAGAAACCATTATCGCCATTCGTAACCCTCAATGGGAAGGTGCAGAAGCATTGAGTCAAATACTCAAAACAAAAAATGTACTACAATTAAAAAGTAAACGAGCACACGTAGATGCCACCGTTTATATTGGAAAAGACTTTAACAAAATCATCGAACAGGACACACCATGAATGAAAAAAAATCTACACGAAAACCAAGTGTAAAAAAAGCAACCACTCCCGTGAAAACGGCTACTGTTAAAAAAGAAGCAGCAAAAAAAACGGTGGTAAAAAAAGAGGCTGCACCAAAAGCAACTTCCAAAAAAGCACCAGCTAAAAAAGTAGCTACAACAAAGACAGTCACCAAGGCTGTTAAGACGGTCAAGGCAGTGAAGGCTACACCTGCTAAAAAGAAAGAAGCTCTTTCTGAAGCAGTGTCTTTAGCAGCGGTTTCTTTGTTTCAATTACGTGCAGAAAACGTTCAACTAATTGATCTTCGTGGTATAAACGACGTCGCAGACTATTTCTTAATTGCCACATGCACCAGTGAAGCTCAGATGCAAGCCATTCTAAATGAGCTCACCAAAGAATTTAAGAGCAAAAAAATTCAGACTAAAGGAATTGAATATAAAAGTGGCGTTCAATGGGCTGTATTCGATGCAGGTTTTGAATTGATGGTTCATCTTTTTGAAGAAACAAAGAGAGAGGAAATTCAGATGGATCGTCTTTATAGCGACGCCAATATTCAAAACCTCCAAGAAAAAGACTTTATTAAAAAGACGACAAAGAAAAAGGCTAACATAGAAGATGATCTCATTTGAGCAATCCATTGCAGCAGCTGTTGCAAAGACGGGTACTTTTTTAGAAGAAGAGGTTTTACAACTTCTAACTGTTCCGCAAGAAACAACTCATGGTAATTTTAGTTTGCCATGTTTTGCTCTTGCTAAAAAGTTGCGTAAAGCACCTAAGATCATAGCCGAGACTCTCGCCACAGAAATAGAACTTCCGCAAGGAATTTCTAAAGTGGAACCTATTAATGGTTATCTGAATTTTTTCATAGAACGTTCTTTTTTAGCAACCTCTGTATTAACTCAGATTGAAGAGAAAGGTTTAAATTATGGCCACGCTTCGTCAAATAATAAAACCGTTATTATTGATTTTAGTTCTCCCAATATCGGAAAAGAATTAGCATTTCATCATCTTCGATCCACCATGATAGGCAATAGCTTGTCTCGCATTTACAAGGCGAATGGTTATCGGGTAGAACGCATCAATCATTTAGGTGATTGGGGCACTGCCTTTGGTAAGTTAATCGTCATGTACTTAAGAGAAGGTGGTTCTTTAGAAGAAGAAGCCCTCGATCAATTAACGGTAAAAGAACTGAACTTACTATATAGCTCTTTTTCAAAAATTAGTAAAGAAAATCCAGAACTAGAAAATGAAGCTAGAGCCGCTTTTACAAAGTTAGAAGAAGGCGACTCTCTTTATAGAAAGCTCTGGAGTGCATTCAAAAAGGCGACCTTAAAAGAACTCATGAGAATTTATTCCATGATGGGCGTCTCTTTTGATCACTATATAGGGGAATCTTTTTTTGAAGATAAAATCCCAGCAGTCCTTGATGAATTAAGGGAGAAAAAGCTCCTCGTGAAAAGTCAAGAACTCGATGTCGTAATGTTAAATGATTTTGATTTACCTCCATGCTTAATTCGTAAAAGTGATGGAAGTACTTTATATGCGACTCGAGATCTCGCTGCTGCTCTTTATAGAAAAAAAGAATTCCAATTTTCGAAATGCCTTTATGTTGTCGATTTAGGACAATCACTTCATTTTAAGCAAGTGTTCCATGTCTTAAAAAAGATGGACTACGAATGGTATCAAGATATGTACCATATTCCTTTTGGTGTTATTCTACAACAAACAGAAGAAGGGAAATGGGAAAAGGGAAAAACACGTTCAGGTACCGCCAGTTTACTTCGCGACGTCATTGAGGCCGCTAAAGAAAAAATCCTTACTTTTATTAACGAAAAGAATCCTGAACTAGAGAATAAAGAAGAAATCGCGACTCAAATAGGAATCAGCGCTCTCACCTTTAATGATCTAAAAAACAGAAGATTAATGGACGTTAAATTTGATTGGGATTCGGCTTTAAGTTTTGATGGAGCAACAGGCCCTTACGTTCAGAATGCTCATGTGAGACTTTGTAGTATTATGCGTAAAGCCGCTTATACAGCTAAAATAGAGGATGTCTCTTGGGATACTCTAACAGATGATGCAGCTTATGAGCTTATTAAAGTATTAAGCCGTAAGGGTAATAATATTGCTAAAGCCTGTGAAACAGATGAGCCAAGTACACTCGCGCAATACGCTCTTGAAATAGCAGAAGCCGCTCATCGTTTTATCCATCAAGATCGAGTTCTTGGAAGTGCAGAAGAAAAGTCAAGACTATATTTAGTACAAGCCACTCAAATTGTACTTGAAAATGTTTTAGATCTTTTAGGATTATTCCCTATTCGGCAAATGTAATTCTAGCAATTGCAATTCCGATTCATTCGATTATATTAAAGACTCTCTTACGAGAGTCTTTTTTATTTAATTTATCTAAATCATTATTTTATTGACGAAAACAATTTTTCATAAAATTGAATTTTGTATTGCAAGTGATTTAATCCAATACACTTTATTCTAAAACAATCATTATTGTCAGAGACCGTATTGCTTTTGCATTAAGATATGTTGCAGGCAGTATGTGCACTTATGTTTATGCATCTAGTGCAATGCATTTTTTTGAACACAAATTCAAAATCACAAATCAAACGATACTTTATCTCTAAAAAAACAATAAAGCTCAACGAAGAATACTATTTTGAGGCAAAGGAGCGTTTGTATGCATCTATTGTTTCTCATTTTATTCATCGCTATTTCTCTTCACGCCGCTGTAGTAGAACGTTCTGAGATCAGCTCTGTTTGGTCTTCTCATTTTGTTGATTTTGCAATCGCTACCGATTCTACAGCAAAGCTACAATACGTCAGCTTTTATGATAAAGACAGAAAAATGACTATTGCCATGCGTAGCCTTTCTTCAAATGATTGGCAATTTAAAACGCTTCCACAAACTACTGGATGGGATAGTCATAATTATATAGCCATGGCTGTAGATGATAGCGGATACATTCATATAAGCGGCAACATGCATAACGCACCACTTGTGTACTTTCGCTCTTCAAAGCCTCATTCGATTGACAATTTTGAATCTCTTTCCATGACAGGCTCAAACGAGACTAAGGTCACTTACCCTATTTTTATTAAAGGCATTGAAAAAGGAGAACTCTTTTTCCAATATCGTGATAATGCAAATAACACTAGTACAACTATTTGGAATAAATATTCTACAGCTACAAAAACATGGACTCGTCTAACCACGCAAGGTTTTTTTAATACCGAAGGGCTCTATAGTGCCTACATGACTACTCCAATAAAAGGCCCTGATGATTATTTTCATGTAGTCTGGATGTGGCGTAATACTCCAGTGGCAAATACCAATCACGATATATCCCATATTAGAAGTAAAGATCTTGTCCATTGGGAAACCATGAGCGGTTTGGATGTGACTCTTCCTATCAAGCAATCGACTCCTGGAGTGATTGTCGATTCTGTGGATGCTGGCAACGGGCTAATCAATATTGCCTTTGGTATTGGATGGGATAATCAAAATCGTGCTGTGATTAATTATCACAAATATGATGTCAATGGAATTAGCCAGAGATGGAATACCCGATGGGAGAACGGCTCTTGGAAAATCTACCAGACGAGTTCCTGGAATTCATTCAAATGGCCTCTAGATAGAAATGGAACTCTTGGTATTGATATTTCTGGCAGCCCTGTAAAAAAAGATTATTCGGGCCGACTTGTTCAAGAATATAGCCACAAAAACTTTGGTAATCGTATGTGGGTTCTAAATGAAGAAACGTTACAACCAGAAAAAGATACGCTACCTATAATTATTCCAGGGCTCGATTCATTATATCAAGTAAAATCTACTTTTCCAGAGATGCAAGTTCATTTTAAAGTCGATGGGGATTATTACCTTAGATGGGAAACTTTACCAGAAAATCAAGATCTAGCTCGTAACCCTCCTCTTCCTGAGCCAACGATGCTAAGTGTCTATAAAATCGATTCAAAAGATCCTACTCAAAAATTATTCAGTATGAAAGAAGAAAAGTCCTATCCTACTTTTGTCCAAAACTCAACGCTCACGATCAATGGCTTAAATGAAAATGCATCAGTGGATCTTTACACTCTCAAAGGGAAAAAGATCTCTGCTTCAAAGCATACAAGCTCCATTCAAGAATTTTCAAACCTTGCTAGAGGCACCTACCTCTATATTATAAGAAATGGAGAAGCATTGACTCCTGTGATAAATAAAGTCTTCATAAAATAAAGTTTGTATTCTTAGATTGTGAAAAGCTTAAAAATGGCAATCCACAATAGTTTTTTTCAGTAAATTCGCAAAAAAATTAGCTGCAATTAATCGCAGCTTTTTTTGAAAAGATTTAGCGAAACGCTTCAATTTAAATATTACATCACGGTGCAAACATTGCTTACAGGATTAAGGATTCTTCTTAAAACTTGAAACAACATCTGGTACAAGATCAACGATCTTTGAAAGCATCGAATTGTCTCGAGAAACAGGCACTATGCGAACGTCTTCTCCAGAAATGACAAGAAAAGCGACTGGTTCAACGGAAGCACCTCCGCCAGATCCAGTGATATCACCTTTTCCAGAATGGCCACCTAATCCAAAGCCTAAAGAAACTCGACTTACAGGAATAATCGTGGTATGCTCCCCTGCTTGTATCGGTTTTCCAACTACTGTTTCCGCTTGAGATATAAAGCGTAATTTTTCAAGTAAGATATCTGCAAATTGTTCTATAGCCATGTTTATAATATAACATTTTTATAAGCAAGATTAGTATTTTGCTGAATAAACTCGTTCACTAATTTCAAAAAACAAGGTTTCTAGCTTTTTTGAATCCAACGGGCCCCATACGCAAACGACTCGTCCCCCACCTAACCGAGTCGCCATAGCCCGAGTTCCATGGCCACTATCAAATTTTAGAATAGATTCTGTATAAGAAACCTTTTCTTTCTTTTTTGAAATAGAATCGACCCACTTAAGCCAATCTTCGTTATCAACTGATTCAAAGCTTCTCGCTACACTCCAATAGACATCCGCGTTTCGATAACGCTGCACAAACATCGGAAAAGAGATTTTTTCTCCATGAAATAGATCGATCTGAACAGAGGTTTTCCCTGGCTCTCTATTTTCAAAAGGAAGACTTAGAAATTCTTGAGGAAGCCCGCCACGATACCCTGGAAACTGTTGTACATATTCTTCTAAAAGGCGCCTATCATGAGGGTAAAAACGTTTGTGTCTAAAAATAAAAAGCCAACGTCCCGAACGAATACTCTGTTCTAATAAAGGACCTTTTACAACAGGAAGAGCCCCTTGAAAGCGCCCACTATTAATGTAATAAGCAAGAGCAAAGGCATCGTTTTCAAATTCAAGAATAGAAACCCATAGAGAGTCATCTAAATCCATTTTATACAGTAAATGAATCTCTTCTAGCAAATGCCATTTTGAAGAATCTTGTTTAACCCATTTTGCTGATTCATGTTTATGATTTTGATAGACAATCGAATCAAAAGAAACAGAACGTAAAGGAATGCCTTCATCAGAACACGCAATAATAAAAGAAAGCACCATGCTAATCAAAGCCAATCGATTCATTAAACTAAGGCCTCCCATAAGAGCATTCACTATAAAGAGGACATTTTTCACAAGACTTTATCTGTTCACGACAAAGAAAATCTTTTTCTCCTGGTTCAAGAAAAAAACTTAGCCCATGAGCTGCTTTATCTATCGCCATTGGAGATAGTATTTTATAAAAATCGTTCACTTCTATTATTTTTTTTTCTGGAGTCCAGTTTGCGAAATCGTCCTCTTTTCCAGGACCAATAAACCCCATAAAACGGCGGCTTCCCATTGAAATAGGAAAAGGTAACTTAGATTTTCCCTCTCGAATAGTAAGACCTAATCCTAATGGACTATTACTTTTTAATCGATGAATCGCAGACATGACTTTAGGCCTTATATTCTTTTTCCCCATAAAATATATTTCACCGAGATCTCGCCATATTTCTGCTTCATTTCGCGAAGTTAACCAAATGTTTAAGGGAAAATGGCGACGGATAAAAAAGCCAACACTCCAAAACATACCTGGGGCATGATCTAACAAAGCCCATGATTCTTTTTTTAATGCTTTTTGAACTACTGCTTTTATATCAGAAGCTTTAGGCACAGGAGTTTCCCATAATTTTTTATTCGGAAAAGCATTAAACAGAGCCTCTAAAACTGAGGCCATTTGAAAAAAAGATAAGTTTTGAAATATAACACTGCCAAGTAAAACCCAAGCGATTTGAGAGTTTTCGTCTTCCGCTAATGAAGCCACTTTTACAACTGGGTCTGGTACAGAATCAAACTCTAAAATAAAAGAGCGTGCAGCCTCAACGATATGGGGATTTTCTCTAGCAAAGCGTAATCCCTGTTTAGACATTATAAACTCTGACCCACTTGAACCGCTTGATTTAATTTTGATTTAAATAGATCTGGCTGACGATCTCTTAATTTTTTATTCCCGATTAAAATCACAGTACTTCCCATCTCGAAACGAGCCATTTCAGAACCCTTTTCTATAGCAATAGGAGAAGTCGCAAACCAATCTAAGCGAGGATTTTGACGTGTGAGTTTTGAAGAATTCGTAATCCAATCTTCCTTATAACTTAAGGCAATTCGCCCTACGTTTGTAGCTCCCACTTTAACAACTAGCATTTCAGCCCCATCGGCCATTTTGATTCTTGTCGTTAATCGTTCATTAATAGCGAACAAACCTTCAACTCGTTCTACACTTCCTAGATTCACTGGCCACAATCGCCCAGGGCAGTAATGAGCAGAAACGATAGAACCAGAAACAGGTGTATGAATTCGGTGGTAATTAAAAGGAGCTAAATAAATAGTAGCCCAAAAACCACCTTCAAAATCTTTGGCCATTTCTTCACTTCGCAAAAGAGAGGCTAAATCATAGTTTTTTCCTTTAGCTTGAATCATCTCTTGAGAATTGTTGTCAAAAACACCCGTCTGAGAAAGAACGCCATCGACAGGGCTAACGACTTCTGCAGAAGGATCAATTGGACGAGCACCTTTTTTTAAATGACGAATAAAAAGAGTGGCAATGTTTGGGTATTCAGAAAAAGGCTTTTCTGATTCTTCCTCATTCAACTGGTAATGAGAAGCAAACCAATCCCGCGCTTTAGCACTAATCCCAGGGAGACGCAAACGAGTAAAAATTCCAAACACTTGCGAAACAAGGCTTTTAGGAAGCAAAAGCATAAAAATGTAAAATGGAGTATTCATAAGCCTAAATATAAATCAATGGTTTTCAATTTCTGAGGGGTGAGTTTTTAACATACGCCATAAATAGGGTGCAAAAGGTTCAGCCCAATAACGATCTGGAGCAACTCGCGTTTTTGTCTCTGCAATAAATTCAACATATGTTAAAAAAGCAAGTTCTCCGTAACGAGCATCCCAAAGACTCCATATGCTTTTCCAAGAAAATCCGCCCTTCTTTCCAGCCTTAGGTAATATTTCCACCTTTAATAAAATAGGGACTGAAAGATAACGTACGTTGTATTTCAAAGAAATTTGCGTTAAAAGATTTTTTAAGGAATCAGTCACTAATCTTTGAAAAGACTGTTCTATGCCTAATCGTTCCTGCCATGGAGAAGGATCTTTTAAAACCTTCCCTTCTGCCCAAGGAGTTTCTACAAACCGCGCCATCCACTGGGCAATCCAAGTGGAATCTTCATCAGGTAAACGAGCTCCTGGAAACATGAGTTCACGAGGCATTTTTGGATAAGCTTTTGCAAAAAGGGAATCTTCCACTCTAGCTAAGTCAAAATCTAAAGCATCGGCACTAAACGTATGGCAAAAAGAACAATTTTCTGGGGCAATGGCGTCAATGACCTGAGCTGGAAGAACTCCGATCACAGCAGTGGAATCCCATTTCTGATAAGCCACAGGATTCCATTCTCTGTAATAAAACGAAGAATGTACTTCTAGTTCTATTTCGCCTCGTTTGCCACAATCAGCACATGGTTCTTCTTTCATCGAGCTATTCGATCCTGTAGAACTACAGGAAAAAATTAGGAAGCTCACAGATAGGATTAAGATTATTTTTTTCATCATTTAAAATGGTAATTAAATTTCAATCAAAATACTTCTTTTTTTCAAAAAAGAGTCCTAATTCAACAAGGAACCGTTCTTCATTTTATAAAAAGAACTAAATTTGCCACGTTGTTTTTTGTTTTTTGGAGACATCATGGGTTTTAAATGCGGTATTGTTGGGCTTCCAAACGTGGGTAAGAGCACTATTTTTAACGCCATCACCAACGCTGGCGCTGAATCAGCGAATTATCCCTTTTGTACTATTGATCCAAACGTAGGCATGGTAAATGTGCCTGATTTACGTTTTGAAAAATTAGTGGCAAGCTACAAACCTCGCGCCATTGTCCCTACAGTGACCCAATTTGTGGATATTGCTGGCCTCGTGAAAGGAGCTAGTCAAGGCGAAGGACTAGGAAATCAATTTTTAACGCATATTCGTGAATGTGAAGCGATCATGGAAGTGGTGCGTTGTTTTGATGATGAAAATATTGTTCACGTCCACGGTAACGTAGATCCTTTACGTGACGTAGAAATCATCGAAACAGAGCTTTTATTAAAAGACATGGATTCTTTAGAAAAGCGCCTAGTGACTGAAGCTAAAAATGCAAGAGTTGGTACCCCTGCTTCAAAGCTTCGTTTAGAAGCATGTGAAAAGCTTAAAAATGCCATGTCCGAAGGGATTCCTGCAAGACGTCTTTTAGGCGAAGATGAAGTCTTAGACGAAGTCGTCTCTGACTTAGCTCTTTTAACTGCAAAGCCTATTTTTTATTGCGCTAATGTGAACGATCAAGATATGCTAACGGGCAACGCTTATGTGGATACTCTTCGAGAGTATGCTGAAAAGCAGGGCAGTTCTGTTGTGATTCTCTGTGGAAAAATCGAAGAAGAATTGTCTGCAATGGAACCTGAAGACAAACAAGAATTTTTGAAAGAACTAGGGATGACTGAATCTGGCCTAGATGCCGTTATTCGAAAAGGTTATTCTTTACTTGGCTTAAGAACTTATTTTACTGCTGGAGAAAAAGAAGTCCGAGCATGGACTTTTCAGGCTGGCTGGAAAGCACCTGCATGTGCTGGTGTTATTCATACTGATTTTGAAAGAGGCTTTATTCGAGCAGAAACTCTTTCATTTGCCGATTTCGAAAAACACGGTTCATGGAATGCAGCTAAAGAAGCTGGATTAGTTCGTACCGAAGGAAAAGAATACGAAGTACAAGACGGTGATATTATGTACTTCTTATTTAATGTTTAAGAGCGCCTCTAAAAATTCATTCATGGCAAGCAAACACGCCATGCGTTTTGCACACTATTTTAAATGGTGGTTTTAATTCACTTCTTATTTTTATGTAGTAATGGCCGAATTAAAAAGGCGATACTTATTGAGATGCCGATAATTAAGAGCATACTTACACAGTATGCTCCTACATGAGGCTCAACTGTAATAAAGCTGAATTGACTTTGTTTTACAAGATCCGTTAGCCGATAAATAAAAAACCAAAGCCCTGTTAAAGAAGCTATTCCTAAGACAAGAGAGCCCACAGGACTAATAAAAGCAAAACCTCCCGCAATTAAAATCGCAGCCATAATACCATAAAGAACAGGCATTGACTGTAATTGCAAAGGATCTTTTTCAAAAGCCTTTGGATTTTCCTTTTTCATATTTTCAACAACTTGTTTTTCTTCTTCTCCTAATTCTTTTTCTAAATCTAACCCTATTGCTAATTCATAAGCATTAGGTTCAGCAATCACTTTTTCTGAACAAGAAAAAGTAAGAAGAGGGAAAAGAAAACCAACTAAAGCAAGTGCAAAAGGTAAAGAAATCCACTTTTGAAAATGCTGTTCGTCTTTCTGAATCATTTACAATCCTTTTTGTCTAGGGTATGCACAACGGAAGCCAAGATCATCTGCCCAGAAGCGAGGATCTTCTCTGTCTTGTGCTTTCAAGTCTAAGTTTTTTTCTTTCGTTTTCCAAGACCCGCCCTTGATTACTTTAGAAGATCCAAATCGAGGACCTTTAGGATTTGACTTTCCTTTTTTATAAGGAAGTATGGTGTATTTGTCAAGGACCCATTCTGCAACGTTTCCATGAACATCGTAGAGTCCCCATTTATTCGCTTTTTTAGATCCCACCTTCTGAGGGCCATATAAAGGATCTTTCTTCTTTTTCTTATAAGAATTGTCTTTATAGATGGCATACGTTTCAGGTTTTGGATCTTTATCTGTCATCCATATATTCTTTTGTATTCCACCAGTACGTGCCGCATATTCCCACTGAGCTTCAGTAGGTAATGAACCACCTAAAATCTCACAGAATTTTTTTGCATCTAGCCAGGTGATGTTTTGTACTGGTTTATCTGGATCCTTAAAAGAAGAATGATTTTCGATCATCTCCGTAGAATCGAGAGTAGCCATAATACGAGCAAAATGACCTTGTGTTATTTCTGTAGCATTGATAGAATATGGAGAAAGGTAAACAACCATTTCCTTAAAAATAAAAGATGCTGAATCGATCTTTATATAATCGCCTTTTTTTGAATCCTTCACAAGTCTTTCATTCACGTCTTCCTTAACTAGTTCAGGTTCTTCGTCTTGTGGCTCTACAATTGGTTCTACTTTTTTCTCTACTGGCTTTACAGGAATAATGGAATCCTTAAATAAAGAATCTGGTGGAACAACCATATCTTTGTGAAGTAACCAATCCTGTACTTCTTGATTTGAAGCAATATAAGGAGGTAAAATAAAAGCACCAGAACCAGGATAGGTGACATCCATATATTCAAAATCAATTTGAATATAACGGTAATGATGACGACTCTTAACTAAGCCTTCTTCTTGTATCCATAAGGGTTTATTCTCTGTTAAACTTAAAAATACTTTAAGTGAAGGGTCCCTTCTATTCAGAAAAGAAACTAAAGAATCACCAAAAACTAAAGGAATAGGTCCTCTCCAAATCACATCAAATCGATTTTTTGGCCCTTTAAAAACCAATTCTATTTCTTTTTTCAAAGGACGTTTTGCAGATATAGAGGAATCATTTTTCTCTTGTTGTAGCGAATCTGCAGTGTCTAATTTTAAGGCAACTGAGTCAACAGACTGTACATTTATTGAATCAACGGGCTTTGCACTAACTGGATTTAAGAATACACGCGAGGAATCTGGAAATAACATGATACGTAAAGGCAACTGTTCTAAACTATCTAGTTTAGAACGCAATGCTTCATAAGAAGCTTTTACAACAGTTAGCTTGGACTCATTCCATAATACCTTCGCTTGCTCTCTCTGTATTTTGAAAAGTTCCAAGTACTTATTATAAATCTCTGAATCATCCAATCGGAAAAAGAACTGCTTTGGTTTAGGATAAACAGAATCAAATCGATCAACAAAGACCTCTCCTGGAAGTTGATGAAGCTCTTCTATAAATACGTCATATAAAGCTTCAACTTCTTCTAAAGAAGCTGTACTCTTTATTTTTTCTTCTGTTATTGAAGTTGGAATTTTTTTATGATTCTTAAAAATACCAACCCATGTTGGTTTTAAGATAGTTTCTTTTCCTGATACAATTAGGGCTCCTTCTACATAAGGAAGATAACCATTAGCCACTAGTGTACCATAAAATAAACCTGGAGACAAAGGAAATATTTTTTTGGCAGGCCCATAATTATAACCATCAACAATAAAGGAATAATCGGAAAGAGTTGTTTCTACCTTGAGTACACCTGGTAATGGTTCTGACTCTAATTTTTTAAGCTTTCCATTACTCATATAATATAGAGTAGAAACACGTTGTGAATATAAGTACTCTGAATCAAAATAGAGATCGGCTTCATCTTGATATGACTTAGCTCTCGCTGTTCCATAAAAGCGCATATAACTTGCTTCAAAAGCAGTCAGATTATTTTTTTTCAAATTAAAAGCTTTTAATTTTCCAAAGCAATCAATGCGAGTGGTTCCAAAAAACCAATTGTACTCACGAGGATTGTCCTTATGACGCCAATAGAGCGTATTGCTTTCAAGAGGGAATTTGGGAATTGATGAAAGAAGGCTTTTTCCCTCTTGTGCTAAGCAAGATTTATCATTCTTTATGAGCACTCCTTCACGAAACTGCTCTTTAGGAATAATAAAATGCTTATCTGTGGTTGCATGTACAGAAATACCCACCAAAAGACCTAAACATGTGATTAGCACGTTTATGTTCATAAAGCCTCCAAAATACCAATCATATTAAAGAAAAAATACTTTTCTTTAAGTCGCTTTGTGTTTAAAAAAACCTTGAAATAGTAAAAAACCACCTAAATCCCCGCCTTCTGGCCCCAATTCGATGTTCCAATCGGCTAAACGAATGATTTCTGGATGATGTTCAATAATCACTACGGTGTGTCCACGGTCAGAAAGGCGTCTAAACATATCCCAAAGAACCTGAATATCTTTTAAATGAAGTCCTGTGGTAGGTTCATCAAATAAATATACGGTTTCTTTTTCTTCGTTTACAGAAAGTTCAGCGGCTAATTTCATACGCTGAGCTTCGCCTCCTGAAAGAGTGGTTACCGACTGCCCCAGTCTTAAATAAGAAAGACCAACTTCAGAAAGTGGTTTTAGAAGGGAGACTATTTTTTTCTGATCTTTGAAAAACTCACATGCTTCATCAATACGAAGATCTAGGACATCTGCAATGTTTTTTCCCTTAAAAAGAACGGATAGAGTCTCTTGATTATAACGCTTCCCCTCACAAGCCTCACAAAGTTCCCACACATCGGATAAAAAGTGCATCGCAACGGAGATATACCCACGCCCTTCACAAATAGGACAGCGACCTCTTGCCACATTATAACTAAAGCGGCCAAGATCAAAGCCCTTCATTTTAGACTGTTCCATTTTGGCAAAAAGCCGACGAATTGGATCTAAAGCCCCCGTATAACTTGCAGGAGTAGATCTCGGAGTTCCTGATAAAGGAGATTGATCGACAACGACGACGTCCACAGAGCTTCGCCGACGCCCTCTAGGCCCAAATTGTTTTTTCAATTCAGGTAAAATACAATCCATCACTAAAGTACTTTTGCCAGAACCAGAAACTCCTGAAACAACCGAAATTTTCCCTTTAGGAATCCGTATGTCTATATTTTTCAAATTATTAGTAGAGAGATTCTTAAACTCATAAAAAGAGGATTCCTCTCTAAGAACCTTTGGCGTGTTTTGATTATGAAGAGGCGTTTTTGAGGTAAGATATCGAACCGTTTCACTTCTTGGATAAAGAGTTAGCGCGTTTTTCTGTGATAATTTTTTTGGAGACCCTTCAGCAACAATTTCTCCTCCATATTCTCCAGCGCCAGGGCCCATATCAATAATGTGATCTGCTGCCCGCATCATTTCTAAATCATGTTCTACAACGACTAAGGTGTTGCCTAAATCTCTAAGTTGATACAGTGTGGAAAGAAGTTTTTGAGTATCATTTTGGTGTAAACCCACTGTAGGTTCATCGAGCACGTATAGAACACCCTCTAAACCACTACCAATTTGGCTAGACAAGCGAATACGTTGCGCTTCGCCTCCCGATAAGGTATCGCCTGTTCTAAAAAGCCCTAAGTAACCGAGCCCGACATTTTTTAGAAAGTCTAATCGGCCGAGAATTTCTTTTAATAACGGGTCTGCAATCTTAGCGTTATCTTGAGTAAAAATTTGCTCTGCAAACCAATCTCTTGCTTTTGAAATACTCATCGAAGAAACTTCCATGATATTTTTTTCGGCGATGCGTACATTCAAAAATTCTTTTTTTAGTCGCATGCCATGACATTCTGGACAAGTTTTGAACGAATCATCGACACCTAGCCCCAAACAACGAGGACAAGCGCCCCAATGGGTATTAAAACTAAAAAATTTAGGGTTTAGTTCTTGCTCAAAATACCAGTCGCATGAATTACAACCAGGTAACAAAGAGAATACATGTTTTTCATTTGATTCTTCTTCGAGAATCACTTTCCCTTGATTTTCTTTATAAGCGATTTCAATCGCTTCGACTAATCGTTTTTTATTTTTTTCATTGACGATCACGCGATCAATCTGAATATATTCTTTATTCTCTGAAATCTTCTTCTTATACCCTTTCTCAAGCATGGCCTCCAATTTATGAGTAGAATGATGATCACTCAATAAGACATGCACCATTTGATTCTTAAAATGTTTAAGAGCAAAATGAGAGACTTCTGCGACACTAAAAGAATGAAGAGGCTTTCCACAATGAATACAATGAGGAATTCCTAATCTAGACCAAAAAATTCTAAAGTAATCATAAATTTCAGTAAGCGTCGCAACGGTACTTCTCGGACTACGGCTCGAACTCCCTTGATCTATCGCAATCGCAGGAGCAAGGCCTGTGATAGAATCAATATGCCCGCGATCTAGTCGCCCTAAAAAGCGACGGGCATAAGCGCTTAAGGTTTCTACAAAACGGCGTTGGCCTTCGGCAAAAAGCGTATGAAAAGCGAGGCTCGATTTACCAGAACCCGAGACTCCTGTAATTACTGTAAGTTGGTGCCTTGGAATTGTCACATCAAAGTTTTTCAAGTTGTGTTTTCTAGCGCCATGGATT
>JAAYXQ010000218.1 GCA_012515825.1 Fibrobacter sp. | reverse complement strand
TTTCCACATGTGTATACCTTGGGCTTTTATGATTGTTCTATAAACTAGAAAATTTTGGGTAAATTCAAAATAAAAGTCTATTGTCTCTTCTTGTAACTATTAATTTTATAATAGGATGAATCATCCAAGTCAAGAGAAGATAAATTTTTGAATTTACCCAAAATTTTCTAGTTTATAGAACAATCATAAAAGCCCAAGGTATACACATGTGGAAAACATGATATCCTCGGGCTTTTTAACTGTCCACAACACAAATCTGTGGATTAATTTTGTCCTGTTACATGGTATAATTGAATCACCACAAAACAAAAATACAGAACAGGAACTGAGGTTATTTTACCATGAATTCTACAGAAATTTACCAAACTAAGCGAAGTTTACTTACTTTTTTAGAAAAATTGACCAAAGGTCTTTCTAAACCTCGAAAAAAATTTTACAGTGATGTTTTATATGGAATGTCTAAAGCTCAAAACACACTGTTATCAGATATTGCACGAGCATTAGAAGAAAATATTGACTTACAGTACACCATTAAGCGTTTATCTCGTAATGCAGCTAAAGAAAATGATCTGAAACAGGTTCATCAGAACTATTTAAATACTTTAAAAACTACTATTCCGGATAACCCTCTGGTTATTGTCGATGAATCAGAAATCGTTAAACCCTATGCCGAAAAAATGGAAGATTTAGCTTTAGTACGTGACGGCTCAAAAAATGTACTAGAAAAAGGCTATCCTACCCTTAATTTTTCAATGGCTACTCCAAAAACTAGGCATCCCTTACCGCTTTATAATCATTTGTATTCTTCTAAAGAAGAAAATTTCCAAAGTCAAAATATAGAAATAGCCAAAGGCTTTAATACTGTCCATACATTTCTAGGAAAGAAAAAAGCGACTTTCGTTATGGATCGTGGCTATGACCGAAACACCATATACAAGTATATTGAGGATATAGGACATCATTTCATTACACGATTAAATGATAATCGTAATTTAATACATAAAAACCGGCGGATAAAAGTGCCTGATTTAGCAAATCGCCGAAAAGGGAAAATTAACTTTAAGACTGAGATTCAAGGCGAAAAATATAATTTAAAGGTCAGCCATATTAAAGTAAAGCTACCTGTCCTACAAGATACGCCTCTTAACATGGTTGTCGTATATGGTTATGGGGCAAAGCCTATGAAATTATTAACGAACCATTCGGTTAAAGGAAAGGACGATGTCCTTCGTATCCTAAAAGGTTATATTACTCGCTGGCGAATCGAAGAGCTATTCCGTGTTCAAAAAGAAGAATTCCGATTAGAAAAAACTCGAACGATGTCGTTAAGTTCTCTACGTATTTTATATACCATAATGAATTGTATTATTGGGCATTATTCGTTAGCGATTGAAAAGAACAATTATCATACCCAAATAGTATTAGCACGGGCACGACCATCCAATAAATTAAAGAAAATAAGATTTTATCTTTACCGGTTTATACGAGGAGTTTCAAAAATCCTCACATTTGATACCGTAGGTATTAGATGTTTTCACAGAATAGAACAGCGTTCTAACCAATTATCATTATTGTGAATTAAGAAATTGAATAATTTTTAAAGCGCGCTTATAGAGCGTTCTATTTGTGTGCAAATTTTTAAAGAAATAGATAACGGTAGGTATTAAAAGAGTTTTTATATCTATATTCGGCAGTTCTAAAGTTTATTAACGTAAAAAGGGTAAATTCAAAGCAGAAAGAAGCTTGAATAAAAACTCTTTCAAATGTATAATCGAGTGTATTCGAAAATGGAAAACGGGGGAAAATAGATGTTTAAGAAAGCAATGGCAGTACTTAGTCTGATTGTTGTTTTAATAATAACTTATTTAGGCTTACCGCAAGAGGTAGGAGCTGCTCAGACAGTAGAAGATATACAGGATAAAGGGACTTTAATTCTTGGAACGAGTGCAGATTATCCACCCTATGAGTTTCATGCCACGATTGATGGTAAAGATGAAATTATCGGAATGGATATTTCATTGGCAGAGGCTATCGCAGATGAATTAGGTGTGAATCTGCAAATTGAGGATTTAGGTTTTGATGCCTTACTCCCTGCTTTAGAAGCGGGTACAGTTG
>JAAYXQ010000217.1 GCA_012515825.1 Fibrobacter sp. | reverse complement strand
GTTAGCAACAAATTTGAAAAAGAGCATCCTACATATAAAAAACATGAATGTGTGATTTTTTTGATTTTTTATTCGACTAATACTGAAAATTGATTTTTTAATAAACAATTAGAAGTATGAAAAAGATAATTTTTGCATTTGTTGTTTTTATTTATTGTAGCCATGTTTACGGTTCTGAAATAATCAGTATCAAACTTTTGGACAATGATATTATTGAAGGAAAGTTAGAATTACCGAAAGATAGTTCAAATGTTCCGCTTTGTATAATTTTTATTCCTGGGACAGGTCCCAATACTTATTTGAATAAAAGGCAATTTGGAGATGTAACCTTTAACTATTATGACCTTTTTGCTCAGGAATTTAATAGACGGGGAATAGGATTTTTCACATACAACCGCCGTGGAGTTGAGATTGGTGACCAGCCTCCATATTTTGATAAAATTGATTCTGCAAAATACAAAAAATACACTCCACAACAAGAAACACTTGACGTGGAAGCAATTATTTCAGCGTTAAAAAAAGAAGAGCGACTAAAACATGCCAAAATAGCGTTGCTTGGGGCAAGCGAAGGAACAATTATAGCAGCAATGGTTGCCGACAGGAAAAAGGTTGAAGTAAATGACCTATTACTGTTTGGCTATGCAAACGACAATATTCAAGATATTATAAAATGGCAACTATCAGGTAAAACATCAATAATAAACCTTCGTAAATATTTCGATAAAAATAGCGATAACGTTTTTAACCGCGAAGAATATGAATCTACAGATACTCTAGCAACATGGGCAAGAGCCAATCTCTTGAACAATGCATCGTTTGATATTCTAAACCTTGAGAAAGACAACGTAATCGACTATAAAGATTTTGCCTATAAAACAGTTCCGTTTTACGACTATCTAATGAAAATGGTTGATGAGGGCAATGATTCTTGGATATGGAATAACTATTTTAGGGTAACCAGTAATTGGATGAAAGCTCATTTTGCACTCGAAGCTAATAAAACGCGTATGCTTCGAATTGACATACCAATATATATATTCCAAGGCATTGATGATGCCAATGCACCTATTGAAGGTGTTTATGATATTGAGAGAAAATACAACGAAATGGGTAAAACGAACTTACAATGTTATACATTTGAAGGACATAACCATGATTTGAATTATACATCATGGCCATACCGTCATAAAATACCAGAGGGACTAAAAGTACTATTTGATACTGCCGAATTAATGTTCAATCAGACCAACTAAGAAACCTGAAATGAGTAATCAGGATTTGGAAAATGATTTTTTAAAAAAAGTAGGGGAGCATAAGAAACTGATTTTTAAAGTCAGTTATCTGTATTGCATTAACAGCATTGATAAAGAAGACCTTTTTCAGGAAATAATTGCCAATCTATGGAAAGCTTATCCTGATTTTAAAGGCAACTCAAAGTTAAGCACTTGGATTTACCGAATTGCAATTAATACGGCTGTTTCATGGATACGTGTTTCTAAAAAAAACAATCATGTTAAATATTGTGATTGCATGCCTAGCGTAATAGACGATGCTGAATCCAAAGAAGTTTACGAAAAGCTTCAAACTGCAATTAACTGTTTAAATAATATCGACAAGGCGATAATTTTATTACAACTGGATGGTTATTCCTACGACGAAATTGCAGAAATAACAGGATTGACAAAAACCAATGTGGCTACAAAAATCAGTCGAATTAAGACAAAATTGAAAAAAGATTTATCAAACACTTAAATCAAAGAATTATGGAATATGATGAATTAGTTTCTCTTTGGGGAAAATTTGACAATAAACTGAATAGACTTGAAGAGTTAAACACAACAATAATTAAAGAAAAACTAATTAAAAACCCGAAAAGGAAATTGAACTTTTTTAAATATAAAACTATTCAGAGCATGATAATATTTCCTTTAGCAATTCTTCTTTTAATTTCCCCCAATATTATAGCAATGAATTACGATTGGAAATTCTTTTTAGGAGGAGTATTTGTTTTGTTAATATTAGCTTATGTTATTTACATTAACATTAAAACATATCAAGCTATCAACAGTTTAAATATTGGAACTGATTCGGTGATTGAATCAGCGAAAAAAAGTAGTAGTATAAAAAAAATATATAAAGCACGCTATAAATATGCTCGCTTTAATATGCCGATTATTTTTGTAGGAATTTTGCTTGTCAAATGGAATGCAATCATCTGGGAATTGCCAATGATAATATTTATCACGGCTCTGTTTGTTTTCTTATTTTTCTACAATATTATTGTTCCCAATATTCATAAAAATATGATTGCAAAATGGACACAAGAAATTGATGAGTTCAATGAGTATATGTAAAAAAATCTGTTGCTAACATTTTGTATAAGTAATGGCAGGCGATGTGGCAAATATCAAGGTTTGTAGCCCGCTCAAACTGCGTAACGGTTTGACAGGAAAGTACCACGCAATCTACCACTACTCATACAATTTACCGTT